>CAMTFK010000102.1 GCA_947071285.1 uncultured Bacteroides sp.
ATCCTCTTCGTCGGCAGCGTCAGATGTGTATAAGAGACAGATATTATACCTATATTTGCCGGACAAAAACATAGTATACACTTATGAGTTATCTGATAAAACCAGAGGGTTATAAACCCTTATTGGACTTAAAACAAACAGAATTAGGAATTAAGCAGATAAAAGAGTTCTTTCAATTGAACCTTTCGTCTGAATTACGTTTGCGCCGTGTCACCGCCCCGCTTTTTGTACTGAAAGGTATGGGTATCAATGATGACCTGAATGGTGTGGAGCGTGCCGTATCATTTCCAATCAAAGACCTGGGAGACGCACAAGCCGAAGTAGTACATTCTCTTGCTAAATGGAAACGACTGACATTGGCAGATTATAATATTGAACCCGGATATGGTATTTATACCGATATGAATGCCATACGCTCGGATGAAGAGCTGGGAAACCTGCACTCCCTCTATGTGGACCAATGGGACTGGGAACGCGTCATCACTGCCGAGAACCGCAACGTAGAGTTCTTAAAAGAAATTGTGAACCGCATTTATGCAGCCATGATACGTACAGAATATATGGTGTATGAGATGTACCCGGAAATCAAGCCTTGCCTGCCTCAAAAATTACATTTCATCCATGCCGAAGAGTTACGCCAGCTCTATCCGGACTTGGAGCCTAAATGCCGCGAACATGCCATTACAAAGAAATATGGTGCAGTTTTCATTATCGGCATCGGCTGTAAACTAAGTGATGGGGAAAAGCACGATGGACGTGCTCCGGACTATGATGATTATACTTCGGAAGGTCTGAACGGTCTTCCGGGTCTGAACGGCGACCTCCTATTGTGGGATGATGTATTGCAACGTAGCATCGAACTCTCATCCATGGGCATCCGTGTAGACAAGGAAGCATTGCAACGCCAATTAAAACAGGAGAAAGAAGAAAAACGTCTGGAGCTTTACTTCCATAAACGCTTAATGAGTGATACATTACCTTTGTCTATAGGCGGTGGTATAGGTCAATCACGCCTTTGTATGTTTTATCTCCGCAAAGCACATATCGGAGAGATTCAAGCCAGTATCTGGCCGGAGGATATGCGTCAGGAATGCAAAGAACACAATATCTATTTGATTTAGTAGTCTATAAACAATAAGAAAAGGCAGAGATTTTTGGATCTCTGCCTTTTCATTTACCCCCACCACAAAGAAATAATATCAATGCTATATTATAAGAACCGGATTAAAATTGTATCTTAGCGTCCGAAACTTTTAACACACAAAATTATGAATGTTCAGATAGAAGAAAGTTGGAAAGCGCGTTTGGAACCGGAATTTGAAAAAGATTATTTCCACACGCTGACGGATTTTGTACGGGAAGAATACACCCACTATCCGATATATCCTCCGGGAAAGCTAATATTCAATGCTTTTAATCTTTGCCCATTCGACAAAGTGAAAGTAGTTATCATTGGCCAGGATCCTTATCACGGTCCCGGACAGGCTCATGGGTTATGCTTTTCCGTCAATGATGGTGTTCGCTTCCCCCCTTCACTGATTAATATATTCAAAGAGATAAAAGACGATATAGGCACTGATGCACCTTCTACGGGTAATCTCACCCGCTGGGCCGAGCAAGGAGTGTTACTGCTAAACGCCACTCTCACCGTTCGTGCGCACCAGGCAGGTTCTCACCAGAACCGCGGTTGGGAAACGTTTACCGATGCTGCAATTCGTGTTCTCGCCGAGCAGCGTGAACACCTTGTATTCATCCTTTGGGGATCATACGCACAGCGCAAAGGTGCATTTATCGACCGCAACAAGCATTTAGTACTGACTTCTGCACATCCTTCTCCCCTATCCGCCTACAATGGTTTCTTCGGGAACAAACACTTCAGCAGGGCGAATGCATATTTAAAAGAACATGGAGAGCAGGAAATAGCGTGGTAAAAAAAGAGGGAATTATAAATTTATAATTCCCTCTTTTTTTAGTACCATTTAATATTAGTCTGTGTCTGACTCTTCTTATCATATTTCAAATCCTGCAAAATGCTGGCATTAGCACGGATAACGAAGCTGTAATATTTCCATGCGCCAAAAGGAGAAAGACTGGCAGACATGCTGAAACAGTGCAAGTCGCGCGTGATATTGAAGGAAGTCTGCACAATCTTCTTTGCATTAAAGTCATAACCGGAATTAAAACTGATGGCCCACTTATTGGAAATCTTAACATTACCATTAATATTAAGAGCATTCAAGCTAAACTTATACGGATAGCGCATGCTATTTCTGTTAATTGGCTTCGTTGTATCTTCTGTGATATTAAAACCTGTACTCAGGTTTATCGACCAAGGCATTTTGAACACCTGATAACCATCATCATCTACAGCAGCTTTTTCCTTCTTTCGCTTCGTAGGAGCAGAGTCCGTCCCGGTGTCATCCGTTTCGTCATCTTCATTTTCCGTATCACCCTGGCCAGCTTTAGTATCCTCCCCATCCGACTTTTCTCCGGTAAAGAATGCTTTCCACTTCTTCCAGGTGTCATTGTTGAGCGTATAACTGAAAGAGTTGCCATATCCCTGGAAACGTCCGAAGCGTCCATACGACCACTCAGTACGATTACTTGGAACCACATTACCGTTTTTATCGAAAGCGTAAGCGTAAGTAGCAAAAACAGAACTCATACTGAAAGTGTAACTCTTACTCAACTTCAAGCGCAAGTTTATGGTCAGATTACTCCATGGACGCACTTTAGCAGCCGTATTATAAGAAATGCTTGCACCTAATTCATCTATCAGGCTGACTTTACGAATGGAGTCATTCTTATCCTTGAATTTCATTTCCAGGTTATTGGAAATCTGGAATGAAATATTTCCTGATCGGCCCTGACTCGGCACACCAAACATTTGTCCGGCATACGGAGAATATGTAACCGTATCCTGTGTTCCATCAGCATTAGGTTTGAGATAAGTATCATAATAGCCAAACCCGGAAGAACCAAAGTCAGGTGATGCGCTAATACTGACAGAAGGAGTTATGACGTGACGTATCTGTATCTCTTTCTTCTTCATGAACAACGGCTTGTACATACCGTAAATCTTGGTATTAAGACCCAAGCTGGCACTATAATCGTACACCCGGTGGAAACCATAAATGGTATCGGTATTGACCTCCGCACCTGCACCACTTGTTCCCCCGTTCGGATCCCAATCTTTCATCACCTTGCGGGTATACCAACGCTCTGTATAGTTGACTGATGGCGTCAGATTGAAGTACTTGAACAAAGTAAACGTGGCACTGATAGGTACCTCATGTTTCATTCCATTCTTCCAGTCCTTTATCAGGTTAGATTTAAACAAGAGGTTGTCTTTCGTTGTAATACTGTTAGAGAGACGTCCGCTATAGCGTATTGAAATCTTCTCATACCATTTTTCATCACCTGCCGCCTGCTTCCGTTTGAAAGGGAAAAGGGTACTCAGCGTGATAGTCAAATCCGGTAAAGTTACGGCAATAGAAGAGTCTTTCATATTCTGTGCAATGTTACCTGTAGCCGAAATCGAAAGTTTTTGGTCAGGGAAGTTGCGAGAGTAGCTGACACTGGACGTTTTTGTATTCTGAGTCATTGCCTGCGAATTGTACATGTTACCAATATTGGTACGTTCGTAACTGCTGGACGAAAAATTCACACTGGCTGAAAATGACGTATTAGGATTAGCTTTCGGGTCCTGACGATGCGACCACACCACCTTAAAGTCCTTTGCTACTGCATAGTCTTCCAAACCTTTATCACCTGTCTTAGTTATCTGGTAACTAGCCTGAAACAGGCCGGAGAACTTATACCGTACATTATAGTTTGTTTCCGCATTCAACGCCCAGGAGCCCTTCGTAAAAATATCTCCCCGCAACTTCAAGTCCATTTTATCACTGATGGCAAAATAGTAACCACCATCCGTCAGACCGAATCCACGGGTGGAATCGTCCATATAGCTTGGCATAATGAAACCTGATGAATAACTACTGGA
This sequence comes from uncultured Bacteroides sp., assembly GCA_947071285.1. Classification (GTDB taxonomy): domain Bacteria; phylum Bacteroidota; class Bacteroidia; order Bacteroidales; family Bacteroidaceae; genus Bacteroides. The sequence continues at coordinate 4,004 of CAMTFK010000102.1, forward strand.
GAAAGGAAAGAAGAAAAACGGAACAGCAAGAGGCAACGGTACGTCTTCTATAACCAGGTATGCAGGACCTGTGACAACATTCTTCTTGGGACGCACTTTTGCATAAGTCATCTGCATATAGAAGTGAGGGTGATCGTGGTTATCGCAAGTGGTATAACGGCCGCTTTTCATATACAGCTCATCATTCATACCTTTCTTGGCATTATTACCTGTAACGTACCCTTCACCCTGCTGGCTCACGACGTTACTGATAAGTCCCTTCTTACTCTTAAAATTATATCGGATAGTATTGGTTTCATAAGGTGTGTCACCATCTTTGAAAACCGGCTTTCCTGCTACTGTTCCCACTGAATCTTCCACACCATAGGCATAAACCGTACTACTATCCATATTCATGGTAATCACGGCGGCAGCCAACTCTATCTTCTGGTAATTCACCTTTCCGTCTCCATATAAGTTAGCCACCCCGCCTTGGGTGAACACAATAGAGTCGGTGGCTTCATAAATCACCGGGGCATCCAACGGCTGCTTTTTCTGTGCAGGTTGCAACTGTACCGTGTCATTTTTCAATGTATCCCCTCTTTGTACACCTTCAATATTAAAGGTATCTGTCCGCTCGGTTCCAGGGGGAACAGTTCTCCCACGCCGACGTTGCGAAAAGGCCTCGCCAGATAGCAGGAGTAAGACAAGTAGTAGTATGAATGATATGAATGTATTTGCTTTCAATGGCGTAATCAACTAATAGTTTCCGCTTGAAGGGGCAAAAGTACGTAAATTATACGGATAATCTCCCTTTTTAAAGAAATTTAGAATGCTACAAGAACTGTTCGCACCAACAATCAAAACGTTCCAAGCCTGCATTGCCGAAATAAGAGAGACTTTTCCGTGCCTTTTCTACAGTTTTTTCCCGTTCCAGATGAGTTTTAGAATAGAACTTGTCAGCAAAACAGATGACTTGCTCTTCCAGGCTAACCGGAAGCATATCCCGATGGGGTACAGGCAGTTTTTGTGCAACAATATCATCCAGCGAGAGTCCTGCACCAGTATGCCTTTCACATACCAGTGCGTGACGCGGATATCCCTCCCGGCGCATTAAGTCGGCTCCAAGATAGCCATGACAGATGTAAGGCTGGTTACCAAAACAGAAGATGCCCGGAGCATCAGTCAGAAAGATACCAATATCATGCAACATGCCGGCTTCATACAGAAAGTCTTTATCCAGCTGAAGTTCCGGATGATGGTCGGCAATCCACAACGCTTTCTCAGCTACCAGACGACTATGCACCAACAAGATATGTTTCCGTTCATTGTCTTCCGGATAATATTTATCAATGATTGTGACAGGTGACATTTATTTCTTTTTAAACTTATACATATAAACTTTGGCACGCAAATCGCAACTACGCTTCTGCGTAAGGAAAATCTCTTCAAACTCATATTGGTTGCTGAAGTTCTCCAACAACTGTTTATTTTCTTTCTCCGATGATATGACATATCCCTCACCGGATGGTAATTCCGTTTCAAAATGCCGCATCTGATCGCCCATATAGAAGTTGATACCGTAGAAACTCATGCCATCATACGAGTAAACAGTTCCCTGAGGCACATACTCCCTGATTTGATTAAGAATATGTTTGTCTGACTTGACAGCCAGCACCGTAGGTTGGTATACCGCATCCAATGAAACAAAAAGGCAAAGCATACATCCGGCAATACTATATAATAAGGAGTAGGCACCGACCTTTTTTGCTACCCCCCTCCATGTGCAGACGGCTGCAATCAATGGAAGAGCTACCAGACACCATTTGGGAATAGAAAGAGAAATATCTTTCAAAGCATGCATAAAAGCAACATTCTCGGCTGCATGCCGACCGGTTCCGAAAAGGCTATCCGGTATCAATCCTAAACGCACAACGATGAAGGTAGCTGTCAGTATCAGACATAGAGAAGCAAAAATATTAGCACAAATTTTAAAGACTTTTGCCCCACGTTGTACCAAAGCCAGTAAATACTCAGCCATCAGCACTGCCATGAACGGATATATAGGAAGCAGATATACACTGCGCTTACTTTTGGGAATGCAATAGAATATAAAAATAAAGAGAATCACAACCCATGTAAACAGTTGCACAGGTGACTGTGAGCGAAACTGCTCCCAAGCTTTCCTGATACGCCTACCGAAAGATGTACCTTCAGGCAGAATTCTGAGCTTTTTCCATTTAAGTCCAAAGAGAGAAATAAGCAACACAAGAGTCCAAGGAATCCATCCCCAAATAATGGTCAGGAAATTATACCATAACGGATTTTCATGTGACTCATAGGACATCTTCCCCATGAAGCGACCCGTGTTCTCCTCCAACATTAAATCTATAAATGCTTGTCCGCCTTGCGCGTAAGCCGCACCAACCCAAGCAGCATAAGGAATCAAAGAAAGTATTCCTACAGGGAGCAACAGAAAAAATGCCTTCCAGAAAGAACGTCCACGCAGTAACTGGTAAAGACCTATACAAGCACAAGGGAAAATAGAGCCTACCGGTCCTTTAGTCAATGTGGCACAACCCATCAGCAGAACAGCCAACCAGGGAATACCACGACATCCTTTCTCATCCCAACGGAACAACAGACACAATGAAATAACAATGAACGACACCTGTACCATATCGACACGACAGGCCACCGCCGCCCGGTGCACTTCAAAAGAGGATAAAAGAAGAATAGAAGCGAGAAAAGCCGTCTTTACACCTTTACGTTTGGCTATAAAAGAAAAGAACACCAACTGCATAGCCAGAAAGGCAAGAGCAGACGGAAAGCGGGATGAATATTCCGTAACTCCACCTAAAAGAGAAGAGACGGCAGCAATCGCCCAGTAAAAAAAAGGAGGTTTAAAAGCTATATCAGTTCCATAATTCACCGGAAGTATCCAATTACCACTTTCCAACATAGAGAAAGCTACAATGGCCTCACGAGGTTCTCCTTTAGAATAAAAAATAGTTTCTCCCAGGAAAGGGAGTATCACAAGTGCACTCAGTATTGCTATGAACCAAAATGCTTTTTTCTTTTCTGACATAATATTCTCTCGTTGTTTATGATTTCCGCCCGCAAAAGTACGATTATTCTCCAACAATGCCTAACTTTACAGCCTCAAATCAAAAAGATGAAAGAACTGAAGCAACTACCGGAATTTATACGTTTTGCAATGGTAGGCATTTTTGCCACTGCACTACATTATGGATTGTACTTTTTGTTTCAATACCTCATTAACGTCAATATAGCTTACACTATAGGATATCTAATCAGTCTCATTGCCAATTTTTACCTGACTGCCTACTTCACCTTTAAACGCAAACCTTCATGGAGAAAGGCTTTCGGATTTGGTGGTGCACACTTAGTCAACTATTTACTGCATATGGGGCTATTTAATCTCTTCCTCTGGATTGGACTTCCCAAACCTATGGCCCCTATTCCGGTATTCTGTATTGCCATTCCGGTCAATTTCCTGTTAGTCCGGTTTATTTTCAAAAAGAGATAACAATCATTTGTTTTTCTCCCGATTTCTTACGAATATTGCAAAAAGAATAATTGATTATGGAAAAATCCCCTGTACTTGCCATCGTAGTGCCTTGCTATAAAGAAGAGGCTGTCTTACACGAAGCACACAAACGCTTAACCCAATTGCTTGACCGCCTTACAACTGAGGGGCATATATCTCCTGAAAGCTACATACTGTATGTAAACGACGGCAGCACCGACCGCACCTGGAGTATCATCAAAGATCTTCACCAAAATGCTCCTTATGCCTGCGGTCTGAATCTGGCAGGAAATGTAGGTCACCAAAATGCACTCATGGCCGGGCTAAACGCTGTCAAAGCGAGATGTGATGCCGCTATTTCCATAGATGCCGACTTACAAGATGATATCAATGTCATTCCCGAAATGCTGGAACGCTACAGAGAGGGCTGTGATATTGTATATGGCGTGCGGCGGGAACGTAAGACTGATACCTTCTTTAAACGTACCACCGCCCTTGTCTTTTATCGCTTGATGAAACTAATGGGAGCGAAATCTGTCTATAATCATGCCGACTATCGCTTAATGAGTAGCCGTGCCGTCCGCCAACTTTGCCGCTTTCGCGAGCGCAATCTTTATCTGCGCGGCTTGGTTCCTCTCATTGGCTACCAAACTGCCTGCGTCTACTACAATCGTGACAAACGTTTTGCGGGCGAATCGAAATACCCTTTCAAGAAGATGTTGAACTTTGCCATCGATGGAATTACATCTTTTTCGGTCAAGCCTGTGCGCATGATTTTCTGGTTAGGTTGCATCTTCATCCTTGTAGCTGTGTGCGTCACTATCTGGACGCTACATGCTTACTTCCTCCATAACGCCGTACCGGGATGGTCGTCTCTGATGATTTCTCTCTGGCTGGTTGGTGGTGCAATATTAGTATCTCTGGGAATTGTAGGCGAATACATCGGCAAAATATATATTGAAGTAAAAGACCGCCCACGCTATAACGAAGAAGAACTGCTGCTACGTTAGAGACATAACCTTTACGTCCTGCCCCGTGCACTTACTTCCTATCATTCAATAGGAAGCTGTTCTTCTTTTTTCCTTTTCTTCCATAGTTGCCAACTATTAATCAGATTCTGCCACAAGACATAAGAACCCGGTCCTACGGAAGAAAGTGGATTCAGATAGGTGTAAGCCATCCAGATGGCAAGCACCGTATTCTTCTGCCCCAAAGCCTGACCGCCACTTATACGGTCATTATAACGTCCGCCAATATTCTTACCCAGGAAAAATTGCAGGCAACAGGCTATTAATCCGGCAAGTGCTATCAGTATTTCAACAGACACCGGTGCGTCACTAATCACTAGCGAGCGGACTGTCTGTCCGGATACGATGGCAAGTGCTACCCCCCACAAATAAAAAGCAAGATCGTGGAAACCCAATAAGAAATGATGCACACGCGGCATAAACACCCTTAGAAACCATGCCAGAAAGAATGGGAAAAGCAATAATGGGAAAACCTTACTCAGAATTTTCAGAAAAGCCACGAAGAAGCTCATATCAGCATGAGGCTCTACCAACGGGAAAACCAGTGGAACAGCCACCGCCGCCAGTAAATTAGATAATAAGGTATAAGTAGTTAGTGTAGATGCACTACCCCCCAGCTTACCTGTGATGACAGCCGCCGCCGTAGCAGTAGGACAAATCACACAAACCATCGCTCCCTCAAATACTTCCCTGTAAATTTCGTCCATAGGACAGCATACCAGCAGAGCAGCAATCGCCAGACAAGAAACTGTCTGAAACAGCAACAACCAGCCATGCCACGCTTTGGGTTTCAGTTCATTCAGATTTTCTACTTTACAGAAAGTGAGTAACAGTTGGGCAAATATCAGCAGAGGAGTAATATACGCAATCAAATCATTGATATATGGTTTGGTAGGCGCCAAGAAAGGGACATTCGCAAGGATGAAGTATCCCAAAGTACCTGTAAGCATCGCCAATGGCAATGTCCAGTTCTTAAGAAAACGAACTAACATACCTATTTTCTATTTAATTTGCGGATGCAAAGTTAGTCTGTTTTAAAGAAATCTATCACAAATCAGGGAGAAAAGTAACAAAACTTCATGCAAAACATCAGTTTTCTATAAATTTCCACTACATTTGCAACGACTTTTGGTATGAAACTCTGTAAACGACACATATTATATATCTGTATTTGCTTCGGGCTGTTCATTTCCCCTTTCTGCACCAACAGCATCGAAGCAAAGGATTTCGTTGTCGTTATTGACGCCGGACACGGAGGTCATGACCCCGGCGCTTTAGGCAAGTTCTCCAAAGAAAAAACTATCAACCTGAATGTCGCACTCAAACTGGGAAGACAAATAAAGAAAAACTGTCCGGACGTGAAGGTGATATATACCCGTGAACGGGATGTATTCATCCCTCTTGGCAAACGAGCAGACATTGCCAACAATGCTAAAGCAGATTTATTCATTTCCATCCATACCAATTCCGTAGCAAAGAATACTACTGCCAAAGGGGCCTCTACATGGACACTTGGTCTTGCCAAATCAGATGCTAACCTGGAAGTAGCCAAACGGGAGAACTCCGTTATTTTATACGAGAGCGATTACAAGACACGCTATGCAGGATTCAATCCCAATTCAGCAGAGTCATACATCATATTTGAGTTTATGCAAGATAAGTACATGTCTCAAAGTGTGCATCTGGCTTCGCTCGTGCAGAAAGAATTCCGCCACACTTGCAAACGTGCAGACCGTGGTGTGCATCAAGCCGGCTTCCTGGTACTAAAAGCCAGTGCCATGCCCAGCATCCTGGTAGAACTCGGTTTTATATCCCATCCGGAGGAAGAACGTTATCTCAACTCTGAAGCAGGAAGCACTACACTTGCCAACGGAATTTTCCGCGCTTTTCTTTCTTATAAGCGTGAGCATGAAATACGGATGACTGGAAGCAGCCGCACAATACTACCGGAGGAAACAGATGCCGGAAAGGTAGAAGCAGCGGATACAATCGAAGAAAAAGCAGAAACAGTTCAAAAACCGACGACATCTGCCACCAACAATACAGGGACAAAACAAAATACGGGAAAAACGCCCAATAAGCAAACCGATAGCGCCGGTCCTGTGTTTAAAATACAGATACTCACTTCTTCCCGTCCGATTGCCACCAATGACAAACGGCTGAAAGGACTGAAAGGCGTAGAGCATTATCAGGAAGGCGGACTTTATAAATATACATATGGTGCATCGACCGATTATAATAAAGTAGTACGTACCAAACGTGAAATAGCGCCGAAATTCAAAGACGCTTTTATCATCGCTTTCAAAGATGGAAAAAAGATGAATGTCAGTGCGGCTATTGAAGAATTTAAAAAGAAAAGAAACAAATAATAAGACTATAACATCATGATGAAGTATCTTACTAAAGAAGTTAGAATAGGACTTGCGGGCATTGTTGCCCTCTGCATATTGGTATATGGCATCAATTACCTGAAAGGTATCCACATGTTCAAGCCTACCAACTATTTCTACGTAAAGTTCCATAATATCAATGGATTAACAAAGTCTAGTCCAGTCTTTGCCGACGGATTCCGCGTAGGCATTGTACGTGACCTCTACTATGACTATAACGAACCCGGAAAAGTGGTTGCCGAAATAGACGTAGATCCGGAACTGCGTATACCGAAAGGTAGCACTGCAGAGCTGACTTCCGAACTGATGGGGGGAGTGAAGATGAACTTATTACTGGCAAATAATCCACGTGAAAAGTACCTGACAGGCGACACATTGCAAGGTAATGTCAACAATGGTGTAATGGACCAGGTAGCAACGATTATGCCACAAGTAGAAAAGATGCTTCCCAAGTTGGACTCCATCCTTGCTTCATTGAATACCATACTTGGAGACCCTGCCATCCCCGGCACATTACATAGTATGCAAGGTACAATGGCAAATATGGAAATCACCAGCCGGCAGTTACAGGCTATTATGAGTAAAGATATTCCGCAGCTTACCCAAAAACTAAATACCATTGGAGATAACTTCGTCGTTATCAGTGATAACCTGAAGGAAATAGACTACTCCGCTGCATTCGCCAGCATAGACTCCACACTGGCAAACGTAAAAATGATTACAGACCAATTAGGCCGGAAAGATAACACAATCGGACTACTGTTGAACGATCCGTCACTTTACAATAATCTGAATGCAACCACTGCTAATGCAGCCGACCTGCTTGAAGATCTAAAATCACATCCGAAAAGGTATGTTCATTTCTCCTTATTCGGCAAAAAAGATAAGTAGAGAAAGCACCTTTAAATAGAATAAGTCTAAATAAAAGGCGATAAGTGAATTGGGAAGAAAACACGCGATAAGTCCGTGTAGAAACTAAAGTATCCCTTTCTACAGAATCGTTCTAAAAGTTTAAAAATTCAGCCTTTACTTGTATATTCAACTATAATACAGAGACTTATAAAAAAACAATAGCCCTCCAAAGGGGCTATTTGTATGTAATAAGATAAGTGGTTGAAAGTAAAGAGCTTATTGTTTTTAACAGAAAAACAAGAAAAAACACATTTGTTTTTTTGAAATAAGATTGCCAATTTTGCAGGCGTAGAAGTTTCGCTTAATTAATAAATGTATTTAAAGCCGTTATGAGTGAATTAAATCATGTCGGGCTATGGAACCGCTGTCTTGAGATTATCAGAGACAATGTTCCTGAGCAGACATACAAAACATGGTTTCTCCCCATCATACCTTTGAAATATGAGGACAAGACGCTGGTCGTACAAGTACCCAGCCAGTTCTTCTATGAGTTTTTGGAGGACAAGTTCGTTGACTTGTTGCGCAAAACCCTATACAAAGTGATTGGTGATGGTACCAAGTTATTGTATAATGTTATGGTGGATAAGAGTTCACGTACTACCGTTAATCTCGAATCTACTCCCCGCACTATTATTCCACAAAAAAAGATAATCGGCAAAGAGATACCGCAAACTCCTATCGCAGATTTAGACCCGCATCTGAATCCGGAATACAACTTCGAAACATTTATTGAAGGCTATAGCAACAAACTTTCCCGCAGCGTAGCAGAAGCTGTCGCTCAAAACCCGGCAAAGACCATTTTTAATCCGCTGTTTTTTTACGGAGCATCAGGTGTAGGAAAAACACACCTTGCAAATGCCATCGGTACAAAAATCAAGGAACTCTACACGGATAAAAGAGTATTATATGTATCGGCACACTTGTTTCAGGTACAATACACAGATTCTGTGCGTAATAATACCACAAACGACTTCATCAACTTCTACCAGTCAATTGATGTATTGATTATTGACGACATTCAGGAATTTGCCGGTGTTACTAAGACACAGAACACCTTCTTCCACATCTTTAATCACTTACACCAGAACGGCAAGCAGCTCATTCTGACTTCAGACCGTGCCCCTGTACTGTTGCAGGGTATGGAAGAACGCCTCATCACCCGTTTCAAATGGGGAATGGTAGCTGAACTGGAAAGACCGACGGTTGAATTGCGCAAAAACATTCTGCGCAATAAAATACATCGTGACGGTTTGCAGTTTCCGGCGGAAGTAATAGATTACATTGCAGAAAACGTAGGCGATAGTGTTCGCGACCTGGAAGGTATCGTTATCTCCATCATGGCACACTCTACTATATATAATAAGGAGATTGACCTTGAACTGGCGCAACGCATTGTGCGGAAAGTGGTGAAAAACGAAAGCAAAGCAGTCACTGTTGACGACATTATCAACGTGGTATGCAAACATTTCTCGCTGGATACCGCTACGATTCATACCAAATCACGGAAACGCGAAGTGGTACAGGCACGTCAGATAGCCATGTTCCTCGCTAAAACCTACACGGATTTCTCTACAGCAAAGATAGGTACGCTGATTGGCAACAAAGACCATGCAACCGTGCTACATGCATGCAAAACCATTAAAGAATTACGGGAAGTGGATAAAGCTTTCCGCGCTGAGATAGATGACATTCAAGCATCATTAAAAAAGCAGGGTTAAAAACCCTGCTTTTTCATTACATTCCAAAGATTCTCCGACATTACTTCGTTATCCTCTTTCTTATAACGTACTTCCGTAAAGACCTGAGCCAATGTTTCTTTATTATTTTCAAGAATGAACTGCCTATTTTCGGGCAAAGATTCTTTATAAGCATACAAGCGGTCTATGTCTTCCGGCGTATAATCATGATAAGTCTCCTCATGTACAATGGCCTCCAGTGGCAAACGATCCACTTGAGCAGGCTCTTCAGCAGGCCAGCCCACCGTCACAGTAGTAATAGGGAATACTAACTCCGGCAACTCCAAAGCTTCGATAATCATTTGCGGATTATAAGTAGTCGTTCCCAAATAGCAAATCCCCAAGCCTTTCTCTTCAGCAGCTACACAAAAAGTCTGCGCCACCAGCAAGGTATCTACAGATCCGGTCATGAACCATTCAAAATTATTATATCCGGGAACTGCTTTTCGCTGCTCGCACCACTTGCTGAAACGACGCAGGTCTATACAAAATGTCAAAACCACAGGTGCGGTCTGCACCATCGGCTGATTGAAATGAGCCGGCGCCAGCTTAGCTTTTCTGTCAGCATCACGCGTTACAATTACACTATACACCTGCATATTCCCCACTGTAGAAGCGCGGAATGCGGAATCAAGCAAATCATTTAACAAATCAGGAGAAATATCTTTCTGCTGATATTTGCGGATTGTTCTTCTTTGTTTTAGGATTTCCATTCTTTCATTTTTTTGCAAATATAGGAAAAGAATGACAGACTATTGCTAAATAGCGAGTCTAAAGTTTGGCTATGTTTTCTAAAAGCAAGTATGCCACTTATCATGGTCCCAGTATCAATTTTCTTTTTGGAAAACTTTTTGTTCACTCAAAATTGCTAATATTCTATAAATCAACAAACTATTATTATAAAACGGAAAACTCACACCCTGTTCATAATTTATTCTCTTTTTATTTTGATATAACAAAAAACATGCTTAGCTTTGCAATCGCATTTGTTAATGATAGGTATTACTTCTACACTCTTACTTATTAAAAAATAAATCTAAGGAAAAAAGCATCGTGGAAAAACAAACTTATTCTTACGAAGAAGCCTATGAAGAATCTTTACGATATTTTCAGGGTGACGAACTGGCTGCGCGTGTTTGGGTAAACAAGTACGCAGTGAAGGATTCTTTCGGAAATATTTACGAGAAATCTCCGGAAGACATGCATTGGAGAATAGCCAATGAAGTAGCCCG
>CAMTFK010000103.1 GCA_947071285.1 uncultured Bacteroides sp.
GATATAGACCGTCTGTTGAAGGGTGATGGATATGATTGTGTGAAGCAAGAACCAGTAAAACACATTTCTTGTTCTATCGAAGTATCTTTATTATACAATGGAGGAGGCTGGATTATAAATGAGAACCGAGATTTAAATAAATATATAGACAACATTTATTTGAATAGTCATGTGGAGACGAGAATAGGAAATGATATTCTTGAGCTATTTACTGATGATGTAGGAGATATTGAGGAAAATTCTCAAGGGAACTATTTTTATAAAGTGGAATGTTTTCAGCCCACCAGCAAATGCACCCTTCCCTACGTTTGGCCGGAAGTTTTATGTTTTTTCTTGTCTGAAGAGTTTCGGAATGATTTAGAAAAGAGTAGTGGAGACGAGATAGTGAAAAAATATGGTACTCATGTTCTCACTGATGTGTTATTAGGGGGATATGCCTCTCTCTCTTATGTCGCTCAATATACCTATATGCTATCTGACGTGGACTTTAGAAAGCGAGTTCAAGTTTACACCAACTACTTTAACGCATCTCGTTACCCCTTGGAGGTGACCCAAATCTTTGAAGAATGCAGTAAAGTGAATATTCATTTTAAAGCAAATGGAGGAAACCCGTCACATTTTGTTGCTGAAGGTGACAAAATCATAGGCTTTGACAAGTGGATTAGAGGAATTAATAATCAAGCGGGAAGTTTAATCGGGATTGGGAACTCTACTACTCTTGTATGTTTAATTAGTGATTTCGTGAAAGATGAAAAGAAAAAAGCTGAAATAGAAGAAGCGATTCTGCGGTATTGCAACCAATAGCTTCAATACATCCCTTCCTTTTTTGTCTGTTCTTTTTGAATGCACCTTGGATATTTCATTGTCTTCTCTTTCTCTTTGAGTAGAAAACCGTTATCTTTGCACACCAAAATGCGCTCATAACAAAAGACATAGATATATCACAATGGAAAAGAAATTCAAACGCACTACCGTTACGTCGGCATTGCCCTACGCTAACGGACCGGTTCATATCGGACATCTGGCAGGAGTTTATGTACCCGCCGATATCTACGTCCGCTACCTGAGACTGAAAAAAGAAGATGTAATCTTTATCGGTGGTTCGGACGAGCACGGAGTACCCATCACTATCCGTGCCAAGAAAGAGGGTGTGACGCCGCAGGATATCGTAGACCGTTACCATACACTTATCAAAGACTCATTCAAGGAGTTCGGCGTATCATTCGACGTGTACAGCCGCACTACTTCGAAGACGCATCATGATACAGCTTCCGAATTCTTCCGCAAGCTGTACGAAAAAGGTGAGTTCATCGAAAAAACCAGCATGCAATACTACGACGAGGAAGCCAAGACGTTCCTTGCCGACCGTTATATCACAGGCGAATGTCCCCACTGCCACGCAGAGGGCGCTTACGGCGACCAATGCGAGAAGTGCGGCACCAGCCTTAGCCCCACAGATCTGATTAATCCGAAGAGTGCCATCAGCGGAAGTGCACCCGTGATGCGCGAAACAAAACACTGGTATCTGCCGCTCGACAAACACGAAAGCTGGCTCCGCCAGTGGATTCTGGAAGACCATAAAGAATGGCGTCCCAATGTATACGGCCAATGTAAGAGCTGGCTCGACATGGGTCTGCAACCCCGTGCCGTAAGCCGCGACCTCGACTGGGGTATTCCTGTGCCCGTAGAAGGTGCCGAGGGTAAAGTGCTGTATGTATGGTTTGATGCCCCTATCGGTTACATCAGCAACACGAAAGAATTGTTGCCCGACTCTTGGGAGAAATGGTGGAAAGACCCTGAAACACGTCTTGTTCACTTCATCGGTAAGGATAACATTGTGTTCCACTGTATTGTATTCCCTGCCATGCTGAAAGCGGAAGGTAGTTTCATCCTGCCGGACAACGTACCGAGCAACGAGTTCCTGAACCTGGAAGGTGATAAGATTTCCACTTCACGCAACTGGGCCGTATGGTTGCACGAGTATCTGGCAGACTTCCCCGGAAAACAGGATGTGCTGCGCTACGTGCTCACCGCCAATGCCCCGGAAACCAAAGACAACGACTTCACCTGGAAGGATTTCCAGGCACGCAATAACAACGAGTTGGTAGCCGTTTACGGTAACTTTGTGAACCGCGCCCTGCAACTTACCAAGAAGTATTTCGATGGCGTGGTGCCTGCCGCCGGCGAACTGACGGATTACGACCGCGAAACACTGAAAGAATTCTCCGACGTGAAAGCGGAAGTAGAGAAATTGCTCGATGTATTCAAGTTCCGCGATGCACAGAAAGAGGCTATGAACCTTGCCCGCATCGGTAACAAATACCTGGCAGATACCGAACCCTGGAAGATTGCCAAGACGGATATGGACCGCGTAGCGACTATCCTGAACATCTCCCTGCAACTGGTTGCCAACCTTGCCATCGCTTTCGAACCGTTCCTGCCGTTCAGCAGCGAGAAACTGCGCAACATGCTGAATATGGAAAGCTTCGACTGGGCAACTCTGGGAAGCACTGATTTGCTGTCTGCCGGACACCAACTGGGCACTCCCGAACTGCTCTTCGAAAAGATAGAGGACAGTGTAATCGAAGCACAGGTACAGAAGTTGCTCGATACGAAGAAAGCCAACGAAGAAGCTAACTATAAGGCAAATCCTATCCGCCAGAATATTGAGTTCGACGACTTCATGAAGCTGGATATCCGTGTCGGCACCGTACTGGAATGTCAGAAAGTGCCCAAAGCCGACAAGTTGCTGCAATTCAAGATTGCCGACGGATTGGAAAACCGTACCATCGTAAGCGGCATTGCACAGCACTACAAGCCGGAAGAGCTGGTAGGCAAACAGGTATGCTTTGTTGCCAACCTTGCACCGCGCAAACTGAAAGGGATTGTCAGCGAGGGTATGATTCTTTCTGCCGAGAACTTTGACGGTTCACTCTCTGTGGTTACTACCATGAAGGAGGTGAAACCGGGTAGTGAAGTGAAATAAATACAAATGCGGCTGCCCCGCTTTCGGTGCAGCCGCATCATTTTATCCTATTGAACGCAGTCGGAAGAAAAAGACAAAAGGATAGCCGGAATAACTTTTGAGATAGCCTTTTTAAACAGACAGATGGGAACATCACTAAAAGAAAAAACAGCCAAAGGATTATTGTGGGGCGGCATAGGCAATGGCGCTATGCAATTGCTGAACCTCGTTTTTGGAATATTCCTTGCCCGTCTGTTGACCAGCACCGACTACGGTATGGTAGCTGTGTTGACCATCTTCTCAGCCATGGCTGGAGTCTTCTCCGAAAGTGGTTTCATCCTGGCTCTTGTCAACAGGAAAGAGGTAAAGCACGAAGATTATAACGCTGTATTCTGGTTTAACATCAGCATCGGCGCATCACTCTATCTGATACTTTTTATCTGTGCCCCTTTCATCGCCAGCTTCTATGATACACCGGAACTGACACAATTGGCACGCTTCCAATTCCTCAGTTTCTTTATCGGAAGCTTCGGCACTGCACCCACAGCATACTTCTTCCGTAACCTTATGGTGAAAGAACGCAGCCAGATACAGATAGCTGCCATCATCATCTCGGGAGTCACAGGCGTCACTTGTGCCTACCACGGCTGGGGATATTGGGGAATTGCCCTACAAACAGTCCTGTATGTTAGCATTAATACCATCCTGCTCTGGATATTCTCGCCCTGGCATCCCACGCTTTCATTCAATATGCGCCCGCTGCGGGCATTGTTGCCTTTCAGCAGTAAACTGCTTTTTACTTCACTGTTCACACATATCAACAATAACATCTTCTCCGCCCTGCTGGGATATTTCTATACTATCAAACAGGCGGGCTACTATTCGCAAGGAAGCAAGTGGACCACCATGGGCTACTCCACCATCTTCGGAATGATAAACAGCGTGGGGCAACCCGTATTCAGAGAAGCTTCGGAAGACTTGCAACGCCTGCAAAACATATTCCGCAAACTGATGCGCTTCACCGCTTTCGTCAGTTTCCCCGCCATGCTGGGACTGGGCATCGTTTCACGGGAATTGATCGTTATAACCATCACGGAGAAATGGCTGCCTTGCGTACCCGTCATGCAGATATTATGCGTATGGGGAGCTTTCATGCCCATTGCAACTTTATACTCCAATCTGATGAATAGCCTCGGGCGTCCGAATATCTATATGTGGAATACCATCGCACTGGGCATTTTCCAATTGTTATGCGTATGGGGCAGCTATCCATATGGGCTGAATGTCATGCTGATAGTTTATACTGCTGCCAATATCCTCTGGCTACTGGTCTGGCATTATTTTGCCCACAAGCATATCGGGATTTCCCTGTTCAATACATTGAAGGACATTGCTCCCTACCTTATCATTTCCGTAGCTATAATGACTTTCACGTATTGGGTGGCAAGTTTTATAGAGAATATCTATCTTTCCCTGCTGGTAAAGATCACCTTGGCTGCTTCCCTTTACATATTTCTGATGTGGAGCCTGAAGTCCACCGTATTCCGGGAAAGCCTTCAATATCTGTTTAAAAAGAAAACCATAGAATAATGACACTGCAAAATGTAACTGTAATCATCCCTGCACACAACCGCCCCGAGCGCCTGCGCAGACTACTCGACTACTATAGCCGTACAGACATAAAAATCCTCGTTCCCGACTCATCCGACCAGCCGTTTGCCGATGCAGAGAAGTATCCGGACGTGACGTATCTGCACCGCCCCAAACTGCATTTTCTGCTAAAACTAAAAGAGGTGCTCCCAATGATTTGCACTCCTTATGTGCTATACTGTGCCGATGATGATTTCACCGTGCCCTCAGGCATTGCCCGGATGACTGCTTTTCTGGATGCACATCCCGATTACAGTACGGCACAAGGTCATTATCTGACCTTTACACCCCAAAACGGAAAGGTATCTTTTTATCCCCGGTACATCCGCTATTTCGATAAACAAATAACAGGTGAGACTCCCCGGGAAAGACTTTCCCAGGAAAAAAACATGTACGCCTCGCTGCTCTATTCCGTCATTCGGACAGATGTTTTTCAGAGAATGTATGCTGCTTGTTTCAATCCGGACGGCAGTCTGCGTTTTCGCAATCTGTTCCTGGCCGAGGAGTTCTTCAACCATGCGGCACTTATTTTCGGCAAGTATGCCACACTGCCATATTTCTACAGCGCCCGCGAACGCATTGCTGGTTCGGCAACAGAAACTACCGTGCCTGTTTCCGTCATCAAGACATCCCATAAATATCAATCGGAATATCAAGGTTTCCTCTTGGCGCTGGCTGAATTGCTGGAAGCACAGGAAGGATGTAGCCTTGAAGAAGCTTTCTCCTTTATCTGTAACATCAGTGATACGCCCAGAGATACTGCCGAGATCTCCGGCAAAAGGAAAATCTTGGAGTTCACCCAGAAATATCCCTCATTGCGTTGGGTGAACAAGCTGGGCGACTGGAGATATGCCCAAAAAGGACTCAAGGCTGTAGAAGGTATGCAGAGCTATCCCTGCACATTCTCCACTCCGGAAAAAGAAGAGATTATCCGGGCTATATCAAACACTGGTTATTAATTGCTTCACCACAGAGGACACAGAGGGCACAGAGGTTTATAATCATCTAATATTAACCTCTGTGTCCTCTGTGGTGAAAAATCACATGAATTTCTGAAGTACCGTCTCCAGCATACCATTGTCTGCCAGTATCTTCTCTACAAACTCACGGAATGCGCCGAAACCACCATGAGCTGCCGTCACATAGTTCACTTCGCGCTTCACATAATCGGGCGTATTGCAAGGAGAAGCACTGAAACCCACGGCACGCAACAAGTGTATATCATTCAGGTCGTCACCGATAAAGGCGACATCTGCCAGAGTGATACCCATTTCTTCGCAGACTTCTTTTGCTTTTGTCAACTTGTCACCCACGTGCAAGTAGCAACGGGAAATCTTCAATTTGTCGGCACGTTTCTGCACCAGTTGGGAGTTCTCTCCCGTCATGATGGCTACAGGGATGCCCAGTTCGCGAAGAAAGATAACGCCCCATCCATCTTTTACGGAGAAACGTTTCATTATATCACCTTCGGCCGAATAATACATTCCGCCATCTGTCCAAACACCGTCGATATCTGTAATAACTAACTTGGGTAACATGAGAAATATTTTTGAGTTATGAATTTTATTTTCTTTCACCTAAACGGTTACGCTTGCCGTCCCGGTAGCCCTCCCAAAGGGCTTTCCACTTGGCAAACTTCTGTTGCTCGTAAAGCAGGACAAAGACAATCCGTTTATAGAGATGATAGTGGAGATGAGCTTTCAGATTCAGGCAATCGGGATAGAGCCGGTGAAGAATGATACCATTCCGCACATTATAATAGGTACGTTGGGGAGGATACTCATTTGGAAATACTTCTTTACCAAGCAAACGGTGTTTCTTTTTCTGATAGCCCAAATCGTGCTGCAACAGGATGCTCCTGAAACAATAAGTCGGAATCTGCCTCCTGCGGGCACGCCAGCAGAACTCACAGTCGATGCCCCAGACAAAGAGTTCTTCCATAAAATTGCCTAACTTTTCAAAGAGTGCTACGGGATAGATGGTGCCGGAAGTCATGGCAGAGGCAACCTCTTCTACACTCTCCGTCACCGGATAGGAGGAAGTTTGCTGGGAAACGATGAAGTAATTGGTAGAGAAGATAGCTTCCGCATTTTCACCGTAAGCACGGATATTTTCCAGATATTGCCGAAAGTCTCCTTTCCGGAAATAGCTGTCCTGGTCCAACGTCAGCAAATGCGTAAAACCATTATCACGGGCATAGGCAACAGCTTGGTTCAGTGCCGCACCGATACCTACATTTCGCCCACATCCCATGTACTCCAAGCGCTCCGGATGACAGACACCGGATAAGGAAAGAGACCCTTTCTTCTCCCTTTCGGGTGTATTATCCCATAAAACCAGAGTATCCACCTGCGGCAGATAGCTGTTTATATTGCGGACCAGATTTTCATCCGGATGATACAGAACAACAACGGCGGCTAACTTCATGGTTCTATCAGTGAAGAATAGATAATTTCATTACGCGGAATATCTTTCAGCACCTTATGCCCTACCACCTTGTCGCGCTCCGCCCACTTGAAACCATCACCGGGACTCAGCAGATGAATATCATTCTCAGTAATGACATCACCGGGATGCAAGATTTTATTAGTGGCAATGGAACGTTCCAGCTTCACCTTTGCCGACGCTACGGAAGCATCAATATACAGTTCTTCTTTTCCCAGCCAGCGTTCGGCGATGCGGATGTCACGAATCATACGGTTCACTCCGTCGGGGCCAAGCGAACCTTGTTGGTCGGTTCCCTTCATTCGGCGGTCGATGGTGACATGCTTCTCTATCATTTCCGCACCCATACCTACGGCAACAATAGGGGCGGCTATACCGATGGTATGATCGGAAAAGCCGATGGTGTACTGACCGTAATGTTGTTTCAGATAGCCGATAGTCCGCAAGTTGAGATTGTCGGGCTGGGTGGGGTACTGGGAGACGCAGTGCAGGATGGAGATGTCATCGTGGTGGCGGGTAATTACTTCCAGAGCATCGTCCAGTTCTTTCCTGCCCGCCATGCCGGTGGACAGGATGATAGGTATCCGTGTTTCCGCCATCACTTCCAGCAATGGCAGATTAGTGAGGTCGCGGCTTGCCACTTTCAGGCGGTCGGGCGTGAAGAGTTTCAGCAGGGAAAGGCAGCCTTTGGAACAGAGCGTTTCCACAAAGTCGAGGCCTAAAGACTTGGCGTGCTTATAGACTTCAAAGTGCTCCTCGTCCGTCAGTTCCAGGAAAGCGCGGTGCTCGCCGTAGGTGCGTCCGAAGGAGTGGGGAGAATCGTAAGGACGATTCATCTGGGAGTCTGTCAGTTCCTCATTCAAATCACGTTTGGTCATCTTCACGGCATCCATCGGACGAAGTTCTATGTTGAACACTTCCTCGCGGACGGGACGGGATACCAGGTCTACAATCAACTTGGCTATATCAACGGAACCGTTATGGTTCTGGCCGATTTCTCCTATTATATATGTACTCATAATCTGTTCTCTTATTTTTCGTTCCGGGCAATGTTCTCCAGCATCTTGGCACGGTATTCAGGATGTTCTTTCACCAGTCGTAAGAGAGCATGGACGCTATGGTCGGTCTTCTCGCGGAAGGTGGCATAAAGTTCCTGCAACAGGGTGAAGTCTTCCATCGTATCGAGTGTGAAACGGAGGTCGAAGCGGCCTTCCAACTCAGCGGGCAACGGCAGAAGGCGCACGTTGAAGGTTTCGGGATGTGTATAAAGATAGATGGTGACATGCTCCACATAGAGTTTCTCTTGTGTGGAGACGGCGGCACGGCGCAAAGCATCCGTGGTAGTCAGTTCAGCATACAATCCCAGATGCGACTTGATGGTAGGGCGTCCGTCGGCAAAACCGTAGGCGATATAATCTGCCGGTGAGAAAGTGTGTTCGGCAAAGAAGGTGTTGAAAGTTTCGGGACGCAGGAAAGGATTGTCCGAGCAAACACGGATGAAACGGTCGATGCCGAAGACTTCGGCAGCACGGATAAAGCGGTCGAGCACGTTGTCTTCATCACCACGGAAGCTAAGAATACCTGCCCGGTGGGCCACCTCCGCCAGTACATCATCCTGCGGACGGTTGGTAGTGGCAAGTACGATACACTTATCCGGACAGGCCCGTTTGATATTGGCTATCAGGATGTCGATGATGCGTTGTTCGCCATAGAAGGGAAGCAAAATCTTGTTGTGCAGCCGGGTGGAACCGGTGCGTGCCTGAATGATTATTCCATCTTTCATATTTTCATCCGTTTAAAAGCATCGATATAAGAGCCGGGGGTGACATTGATTACCTCCTTACCCAGCCGGCGGGCGTAGGCTTCGAGTATGAAATAGGACTTGAAGGCTACGTGCATGTGATAAAGTATGGTGTAGAGCCGCGCGCTGTTCAGATTTTCCTGTTTCACGGTGTCGGCCTGCGATTTATTCTGGTCGTAGAAGTGCTTCTGATGCATCAGTACCACGTTATCATCGGTTACGGTGATTTCCGGTAGCCAGGAATGGTCGGCACCTGCCAGATAAATCTTCTTGAAAGGCAGACGCAGCCCCACAGCAATGGAAGGTATCAGCACGTTGTGCGGACGGGGAACGCCCCAGCCTTTACGGAAAATCCAGTTGCAGAAACCCTGGAAACCTTCAATAGGGGTGGTGTTGTAGATATGGAGTTTGATGTGGGGATTACCCGCCAGAAGCGGTTGCCAGTCTTTGTTCTTCAGGGCGCGGGCGGGAACAAAGAAGTTCATGTCCCACGTGGTTTTCTCGGCCATCGTCTTGAAGAGTTGTATACGCTTTTCCGGAACAATCCAGAACAACGGGTCTGCAATCAGATAGATTTCGGGGCGGAGACGTTCGAACATGGGTGAGGTAACACAGAAATTCACTGCCAACAAGGTTTTTCCCTTAATGAAATCTGCCGATTCTTCTACCGTGCGGTTCAGTGAGGGACCATTAGCCAGTATCAGCAACTCATCCGGATTGCTGAAAGAAGACGGCAAGCGTGTGCCCCACTTGGACTGTAACAGGATTTTTACGATGCTGAGGAAGCACTGCCAGAGCTGCTCCAACCATTTCAAGCCTTTTTCTCCCATATTATTATAAAGTTACGAGCTACAGGCTACAAGCGACGAGTACCTTTCGGTGTGATAGCCGGGCGAATAATTATTCGCCTCTACAGTGTGGCAACGCCGTCTGCCTAAGTACCGTGTTATTTGTATGGGCGAAAAATCTTTCGTCCGCAAATACAGCGCAGCAACTCGTAGCCCGTAGCTCGTAACTTGTAGCTAATATATTCTTCTGCAAAGATAGATACTTTAGCCTTTACTGGCTAAAAAAACCGCGAATTTGTGGATAGAAAGCAGTAAAAGCTGTACTTTTGCCAAAACATTCCGCAACATGAGAGTACTTATTATCAATACGTCCGAAAAAACAGGTGGAGCCGCCATTGCCGCCAGACGCCTGATGGAATCGCTCCATGCAGCGGGAACAGAGGTGAAAATGCTCGTTCTGCACAAAGAAAGCCAGTCGGACTTAGTGATTCCGGTGGGCAAGAACTGGCAGAAGAAATTCACTTTCCTCTTCGAAAGACTGGTTATCTGGACGAACAACCTTTTCAGCCGGAAAAACCTCTTCACCGTCTCCATTGCCAACACCGGCTTCAACGTAACCCGCCTGCCTGCGTTCCGCGAAGCCGACATCATACATCTTCACTGGATTAACCAGGGAATGCTCTCCATCCGCAACATACAGGAAATACTCCAATCGGGCAAACCGGTCGTCTGGACCATGCACGACATGTGGGAGTGCACAGCCATCTGCCACCATGCCCACACCTGCACGCTTTTCAAAAGCGAATGCCGGAACTGCCGCTTCCTGCGCTTCCCCGCCCGGAACGACTTGGCACACCGGGTATTCAAAAAGAAACAGAAACTCTTCGCCCATGCCGGCCAACTGAATATCGTCGCCGTCAGCACATGGCTCTCCTCGCAAGTCCGCCAAAGCACCTTGCTCAAAGAAAAGCCTGTTTCCGTCATTCCCAATACCCTTTCCCCCGCCGACTTCCGGATGTTGGACAAGACGTCGTCCCGAAAAGAGCTGCACCTGCCTGCGGATAAACACATCATCCTTTTCGGAGCCGCCCGCATCGACGACCCCATCAAAGGAGTGGAATACCTGCTACAAGCGCTCCGCCTGCTCATTGAAAAGAACCACTTCCGGCAGGAAGAACTTCATCTCGCCCTGTTCGGAAGAATCAAGCATCCGGAAAAACTGTTTGCCGCCATCCCCGTCAGCTATACTTATTTCGGAAGAATCGGCGACACCGGTAAACTCTCACAGCTATACTCCGCCGCAGACGTCACCGTCTCCGCCTCCTTCTACGAGACATTCGGGCAGACGCTCATCGAAGCACAAGCCTGCGGTTGCGTCCCCGTATCCTTCGGCAACAGCGGACAGGCAGACATCATCCGGCACAAAGAGAACGGTTTCCTCGCCGACTATCTCTCTGCCGAAAGCCTGGCGGAAGGCATCCGGTGGGGAGTGACCGAAGCCCAGACCTCTCTATCGAAAGAAACTATGCGAAGCCGGGTCTTTGAACAATATTCCAGTGAAGTCGTTGCAGAGCAATATCTCACTCTCTATCAAAATCTAAAAAAGAAAAAGGTGATACAATGAGAATACTACTTATCAATACCACAGAGAAGATAGGCGGGCCAGCCGTAGCCGCCAGTCGCCTCATGGAAGCCCTTAAGAATAACGGCATCAAGGCCAAACTGCTGGTGCGCGACAAACAGACTGAACAAATCACCGTCGTGCAACTGAACCACAACCTGCGCATGGTGTGGAAATTCGTATGGGAAAGGATTGTCATCTGGAAAGCCAACCACTTCAATAGAAGACACCTCTTTGCCGTAGACATTGCCAATACCGGCACGGACATCACCACCCTGCCGGAGTTCCAACAGGCGGACATCATACACCTCCACTGGATAAACCAGGGGATGCTTTCCCTAAAGAACATCGAAAAGATTCTCGCTTCGGGCAAGCCCGTGGTGTGGACCCTGCACGACATGTGGCCCTGCACCGGCATCTGCCATTACTCCGGCGGCTGCACGCACTACGAACAGGAATGTCATCATTGCCCCTTCATCCACAACGGAAGCCGGAAACGGGACCTCTCCCACCGCATCTTCCTCAAAAAGCAAAAACTGTATGAAGGACGCCACATCAACTTCGTAGCCTGTAGCCACTGGCTGGAAGAGCGCGTCAAGAAGAGCGCCCTGTTCAGCGGGCACAGCATCACGAATATCCCCAACCCCATCAATATCAACCTCTTCAAACCGCACAACCAGAAGGAAGCCCGCAACAAATGCATGCTTCCGCAGGACAGCAAACTTATCCTGTTCGGCTCGGCAAAGATTACGGATGAGCGGAAAGGCATCGACTACATGATTAAGGCCTGCAAACTGCTGGCAGAGAAGCATCCGGAACTGAAAGACCAACTGGGCGTTGTCGTCTTCGGCAACCAGTCCGAGCAACTGGAACACGTGTTGCCCTTCAAGGTATATCCGCTCAACTTCATCCACAACGAGCATCAACTGGTGGACATCTACAACGCCGTAGACCTCTTCGTCACCCCAGCATTGGAAGAAAACCTGCCGAACACCATCATAGAGTCCATGTCGTGTGGCACCCCCTGCGTAGGTTTCAACGTGGGCGGCATACCGGAGATGATAGACCATCTGCACAACGGATATGTGGCGCAATACAAGTCCGCCGAAGACTTCGCCAACGGCATCTACTGGATACTGACCGAACCGGAATACGACACCCTTGCCGAACAAGCCGTCCGGAAAGCCGTCAGCAACTACTCCGAAAGGGCCATCGCCAAGAGATACATCGACGTTTATAACAAAATAACCGGAAGAAATGCATAACCGTCCCACCCCGAAGTTCAGCATCATCACCGTGACTTACAATGCCGAGGCCGTATTGGAGGACACGATACAGAGTGTCATCTCACAAACCTACCACCACGTGGAGTACATCATCGTAGACGGCGCCTCCCGTGACCGCACCCTCGCCATTGCCGAAAAGTACCGCGACCGCATCACCCGGATTGTCAGCGAACCGGACAAGGGACTGTACGACGCCATGAACAAGGGCATCCATCTGGCTACGGGCGACTACCTCTGCTTCCTCAATGCCGGCGACAGCTTCCACGAAGACGACACGTTGCAACAGATAGTGCACACCCTGGGGATTGGCGAATTACCGGACGTCATTTACGGCGAGACCGCCCTGGTTGACACAGAAAGACACTTCCTGCGCATGCGCCGCCTCTCCGCTCCCGAAGTGCTGACGTGGAAAAGCTTCAAGCAAGGCATGCTCGTCTGCCACCAGGCATTTTTCGCCAAACGCAGTCTGGCTATGCCCTACGATATGCGCTACCGTTTCTCCGCCGACTTCGACTGGTGCATCCGCATCATGAAAAAAGCACGGACGCTGCACAACACGCATCTCACGCTTATCGATTATCTGGAAGAAGGCATGACCACGCAGAACCAGAAGGCATCCCTGCGGGAACGCTTCCGCATCATGGCGCAGCACTACGGACTGATAAGTACCGTGGCACACCATGCATGGTTCGTGGTGCGGGCAGTGCTGAAGAAGTAAGTTCCGGAGGGCAAAGCAAGCCCGTAGTTTTCACCTACTAATGAACGAGTGCTTGCCACTACTTTGGCAAAACCTTGCCATAGGCTTGGCAAAACTTTGCCACCGCGATGGCAAGACTTTGCCATACCTATGGCAAAAGTTTGCCAATGCAGTGGCAAAAGATGGCAAAAGTATCTGCCTGTATATTGCTATAGTACTGGCAGTTAGCCCAGAATCTCTTTCTTTAGTTCTTTCACCCCTTCCGAAGCCCCTTTCTGAATCACATGTATCCGCCTCATCGAATGGGTATCCACAGGTTTCGGGTCAATCAGATAGACTTCCGCCGTGCGGGGCACATAGTTCAGCAAACCCGCAGCCGGGTATACATTCATCGAAGTACCTATAATCACAAAGATGTCCGCCTTCTCCACATAGTTGATGGCAGTCTCTATCTCAGGCACAGCCTCGCCAAACCAGACGATGAACGGACGCAACTGACTGCCGTCACCCGCCTTGTCGCCCATCTTCACCTCATATTCTTCCGGCTTCAACTCCCTGACGTAACGGGGATTATAAGGGTCACGGCTCGAACAAACCTTCGTCAGCTCGCCGTGCAGGTGGATGACGTGCGTGCTTCCGGCACGTTCGTGCAAGTTATCCACATTCTGCGTGACCACCGTCACATGAAAATCCTTCTCCAGTTCGGCAAGCCCCATGTGACCTGCATTCGGCTTTACATCGAGCAACTGCTTGCGGCGCTCATTGTAGAAGTTAATCACCAGTTCCGGGTCGCGCACATATCCCTCGGCGCTGGCCACCTGCATCACCGGATATTTGTCCCACAGTCCACCGGCATCACGAAACGTACTGATGCCACTCTCGGCGCTCATCCCGGCACCGGACAAAATAACCAAGTTCTTCATACCAAATCTCCTTCCTATTATTACGGTTAGTTTCTTACAAAAATACGGAAGATTGCCGAAGTTGCCACAGATATAAGAAAATTTAAATCTTAAAAGCGCAAATCATTCGAATAAAACACTTACTTTTGCAACTTGTAATTTTGCAACTGATTGAAAGATAAACCACTTTCAGTCTCAACCCAAAAGATAAATGGATAAATTTAGTTACGCTATCGGCCTTGGAATAGGTCAGAATTTATTAAGCATGGGTGCTAAAGGCATCGAAGTAGATGACTTTGCACAAGCTATCAAAGATGTATTAGAAGGAAACAAAACCGCTATTGCGCACTCAGAAGCCCGCGACATAGTGAATAAATACTTCGCCGAACTGGAAGAGAAAATGAATGCCGCCGCCATTGAACAAGGCAAGGCTTTTCTGGAAGAAAACAAAAAACGCCCGGGCGTGGTTACCC
>CAMTFK010000104.1 GCA_947071285.1 uncultured Bacteroides sp.
CATAGTGGGCGGACTGGCCTTGCTGATTGGCACGGGAAGCGGTGATTTGGGATTGATAAGCGGGGTATTTGCAGTAGCTGCTTTCAGGCTGATTCCTGCGGTGAGGGGGATACTGAATAGTTGGGTGACGCTTCAGAATGCTTCGCATACTATAGAGGTGGTGGCAGAAGGGATAAGCGATGAACCGCAGAGGGACGGCAGGCGGCAGGAAGAGGACAATTCGGAAGGAGCACAGAAAAGAATATCGGAAGGAGCGCCATTTACCTTCGGGCATGCGCTTGAATTACATAAACTCAGCTTCGCCTTCCCCGACGGGCACACGTTGTTCAGTGACTTGAATCTGAGTATCGGCTGCGGTGAGCGTATCGGTGTGCGCGGAGCAAGCGGGGCGGGAAAATCAACGCTGTTTAATCTGATGCTCGGATTCTTTCCCCCTACATCCGGCAAGATACTAATAGACGGGCGGGAACTGACGGCTGCCAATCGCAGCGAATGGCATAGACTGGTAGGATACGTGCCACAGGAGATATTTATCATAGAAGGTACGCTTGCCGATAACATAGCGCTGGGGCAACCGCAGGCTGACCTAACGAAAGTGATGCACGTATTAGAGCAAGTGCAACTCAAGGAGTGGGCGAATGAACTGCCCCAAGGATTGGATACGTCGTTGGGTGAATACGGCAGCCGCTTGTCCGGCGGACAAAAACAACGGATAGGCATTGCACGGGCACTCTACAAGGAAGCGGAGGTGCTGTTCTTTGATGAAGCCACGTCGGCACTGGACAACAGGACGGAACAGGAAATCAATCATGCGCTGGAGGCGCTGTCGTTGCAGCATCGGGAACTGACGCTGGTGGTGATAGCGCATCGGGAAAGCTCGTTGGCTTTCTGTGACCGGATATTCGATCTGGATAGTGGAAATACATATACTAAAGAAAAATAAAGAAGATGATACAGGATTATTTAATTGCCGGACATCATATCCGGATAGAAGGGGACAGACTGGTTATAGCAGTAGGGACATTGACGGGCTTCGCTCCGTTTAAGGCAGAGGCAGACGATGGGGCGGCAACAGACGGCGAGGCGATTTGCAGGTTTGTGGAGTCTGCCGAAGAAGCACCTGCATTTAAGGAAGTGTTGTATGCGAATGAAATAGACGGCATTGTCAGCTACTTCGGTCGTTATAATGGCGGATTCCTCTTCGTGATGGCACCTCCTGAGGGAGAAACACTTGAACTATGGCTGGACGAAAGTAAGCGGGTAGCCAATTTCAAGGGTAATTATAACCTGCGGTTACTCCGGTTTGCCTGCTGGATTGCTTATGGAGTGGCAACGGCACCTCTTGAAACTGTGGCAATTCATACCAGCACCATTGTATGCAAAGGCAAAGCAATCCTCTTTCTGGGAGAAAGTGGCACGGGTAAGAGTACACACACCCGCCTGTGGCAAGAACACATAGAGGGCGCAGTTCTGTTGAATGACGACAGCCCCATTATCCGCATTATCAACGGGAAACCCTGGGTGTATGGCAGTCCGTGGAGTGGAAAGACACCTTGCTATAAGAATGAGAGTTATCCGTTGGCAGCCTGCGTACGATTATCCCAGGCCCCCTATAATCAGATAAAAAAGCTCAGTGTGGCTCAGGGATACGGTGCACTTCATCCCTCGTGTCCTCCCGATTTCGCCTACAGCGATGAATTGTATGATTACATCAGTGGCGTTTTGAGTACCTTGCTTTCCACTGTGCCGGTTTATCATCTGGCTTGCCTGCCCGATGCAGCGGCGGCCCGCCTCTCCTACAAGACCATATTCGGCAGAGAAGACCGGGGAATTGTTGGAAATATATAATAATTTCAATACAACTAATGGGAGGACTATCCGTTTTTGCTATCTTTGTTCTGTGGAAACATTTAAAGCTGAACAGTTATGAAGGCATTACCCTACGGAATATCGGACTTTCCCCGCATCATGCGCGAGGATTACTACTATGTGGACAAGACCCGTTTCATCGAAATGCTGGAACGGCAACCTCCCTACTTGTTTTTGATTCGTCCCCGACGGTTCGGTAAGTCACTATTTCTGGCCATGCTGGAGGCGTACTACAGCATCGATTACGCCGATAGATTTGAGGAACTGTTTGGAGAATTATATATCGGGCAACATTCGACAAAGCGGCATAACAGTTACCTGGTTCTGCGTTTCAACTTCTCTGCAATCAATTCGAAGTTGGAGGATGTAGAACGTTCATTCTGCGAGTATTGTTGCATGGTGATGAAGAACTTCATCCTGAAATACGAACACCTGATGGGTAGTGGCGTTTGGAAGGTGGTCAACCCTGATGAAACCAATCCGCGCCAAATGTTGGCTGCCCTCAAGGAATACATCAGTCGCACGGACTGCCCGCGTATATACCTACTAATTGATGAATACGACAACTTCACCAACACCATTCTTTCTTCCTACGGTCAGGAGCGCTATCGGGAAAAAACACATGGCGAAGGTTTCATTCGTGGGTTCTTCAACAACATCAAGGACTCCACCTCCAACGCCGGTGCTGCCGTGGAGCGTCTCTTCATCACGGGTGTAAGTCCCATTACGATGGATGACGTGACAAGTGGCTTCAATATCGGTACGAATATCAGCATGCTTCCACAGTTCAACGACATCATCGGATTCAACGAGGGTGATGTGCGGGAAATGATTACTTATTACAAAGATGAAGGCGCATTGCCGGAGAACGTTACGGTGGATGAATTGGTGGAGATAATGAAGCCGTGGTATGATAATTACTGCTTCTCGGAAGACTGTCTGGAAGAACGAATGTTCAATTCGGATATGACCCTTTATTTTCTCAACAGTTATCTGCAATTGGGGAAAGCACCCAAAATGATGGTCGACAATAATATTCGTACGGATTACAATAAGCTTCGGCATCTGGTGCAGATAGACAAAACATTCGGTGCGAATGCTTCCGTTATTCAACAAATTATAGCGGAAGGCAGTATAACAGCGCAAATCTCCACTTCCTTTCCTGCTGAAAAGATGACTGATACGGAGAACTTCAAGAGCTTATTGTTCTACTTTGGCATGCTATCCATACAAGGCGTGTATCGCGGGACTCCCGTCTTGGGCATTCCCAATCTAACCGTGCGCGAACAGCTCTATACATACCTGACGGAGGCCTATAGCAGAGCGTCTATTTTCGACATGGATATCAGTAGCCTTTCTTCCCTGATTATGGAAATGGCTTATGACGGTCAGTGGGAGCCAGTCTTCCGTTTCTTCTCCCGCGAACTGGAACGTCAGAGTGCCATCCGTGAGTTTATTGACGGAGAAGCGCATATCAAAGGCTTTCTGCTTGCGTATCTTGGGCTGACACAAGGATATATTATTCTTCCCGAACACGAATCTTCCAAAGGTTATGCCGATTTCTATATGATGCCGGATTTGCTGCATCAACCGGATATTGTCTACAGTTATATTGTAGAAGTGAAATATGCCCGTCGTGATGCTTCTGATGCAGATATCGCTTTATTGAAACGGGATGCGGCGGAGCAATTGAAGCGTTATGCGACGGATGAGAAGGTGCTTCGCACTAAAGGTGGGACGAGACTGGAACTTATTACACTGGTGTTTAAGGGCTGGGAGCTGGTCGTTCTGGAGAAATTATAATATAGCCCCCTATTAATCAGATAAAAAGTGAAAATAACCTGCACACGGCATAAAAAATGAACAAGTTCATTTTTTATGCCCTTGGTTTGCATTATCTTTGCCCCGGAAAAGAAAACAGTGAATCCAGCAGATAATATGACTCTTATACAAAAACAGTTTTTCGCACTTGTGCAATCAGGCCTATGGGGTACAACTGCAGATGTTACCTTATTTGATATACAAACTGATTGGCAACAATTGTACCAGTCTGCCAAAGCGCAAGCCCTACTGGGCATCACCTTCGATGGCATGCAAACTCTGCCGCAAGAACTGCGCCCCAAACGGGACCTTTACCTGAAGTGGTGTAATACGGTGCTGCAAGTAGAAGAAAACAATCACATCCTGAATCAGGAAATAGCCAAAGTGTTTACACTCTATCGTGCCAACCAGATAGAGCCGGTTCTGCTGAAAGGACAAGGAGTAGCACTGAATTACCTGAATCCCCTGCATCGCCAATGCGGAGACATTGACTTATATATAGGCCCTAAAAACTACGAAAAGGCCAATAAACTGCTAAGGAAAGAATCGACCAGTGAACACGAAGAGAATCATAAACACACGTGCATACACTGGCACGGCGTGGATATAGAGAATCATCGCGTGCTCTCCCGGCTCAGTTCTCCCTCCTCCGACCGGAGCTTCCAGCAAGAGATAGCCCGATGGCATGGCACCTCTGCTTGCCGGAATCTGGAAATTGAAGGTTACCCGGTAACCCTCCCTCCCTTATCATTCGATGCAGCCTACGTACTGATGCACTCTGCACTACATTTCCTTAATGAAGGAATCGGGCTCCGCCAAGTATGCGACTGGGCCAATATACTCCATGCACGGCGAGAAGAGATCGACCTCAAAGAAACCGCCAAGCTCTTGCAGGAATGGGGATTGAGCAAAGCTGCCAAAATCTTCGGAGTGGTGGCTGTCAACTATCTGGGACTTCCCATAGAAGAGCTGCCCATTCCTTACACCGAGAAGGATATCAAAACCGGTGAATGGTTACTTAATGATATCTGGCAAGGAGGCAACTTCGGGAAGTTTGACCAAAAGCGCAAGCAACGTCCCAAAGGATATTGGCGTGGAAAATGGTACACTTTCACCCGCGCCGGTCAGCGATGCCGTGAATTCGGAGCTTTGGCACCGGCCGAAGCACGTTGGTATCCCCTCATGCTTGCCGTTCACTCCGCACAGGTGCAATGGAATAAATTGTTGAACAGAATTTAATCAGGAAATATGAAAAAGAACAAGTCATTAATCGTCATAGGAAGCCTATTAGTTCTACTATTGGTAGGACTCACCGTTTTATTAATCTCGGAAAAGCAGACCAACAAAGAACTGGTACAGGAATTTCAACTGGAAAAGGAAGACCTGGAGAACGAATATACCAACTTTGCACAACAATATGATGAATTGAAACTGACTGTTTCCAACGACTCCCTGTCTATCTTGCTGGAACAGGAACAGACAAAGACCCAACGCCTGCTGGAAGAACTGCGCACTGTGAAAAGCAGCAATGCCAGCGAAATACGCCGCCTGAAAAATGAGCTTGCCACCCTGCGTAAGGTCATGATAGGCTACATCAACCAGATAGACTCACTGAACCGGCTCACCGCCCATCAGAAAGAAGTCATTGCCCAGGTTACGCAGAAGTATAACGATGCTTCCCGCCAAATCAGCAATCTGTCGGAAGAAAAAAAGAACCTGAACAAAAAAGTGACTCTTGCCGCACAACTGGATGCCACCAATATCAACATACAGGCTGTGAACAAACGGGATAAGGTAGCCAAGAAGGTGAAAGACGTAGTGAAGTTCAAGATAGGATTCACCATCGTCAAGAATATCACTGCCGAAACAGGCGAGCGCACCATCTACGTACGCATCACTAAGCCGGACAATGATGTACTGACCAAAAATCCTGCCAATACATTCCCTTATGAAAACCGCGAGTTGGGATACTCCATTAAAAAGTACATTGAATACAACGGGGAAGAACAAAACATAACCGTGTACTGGAATGTGGAAGAATACCTGTATGCAGGCACTTATCGAGTGGATCTTTTTGCGGATGGAACACTCATCGGCTCACAATCGTTTGCCTTGGACTAAAAAAAAGATTAAATTATTTTGAAGTTTCACTGAAAGCCTATACATTTGCATCGTTGTTTATGCAATTATTGTTGCGTCACAAACAACTTTTTAATCACCTTAATTAATGTATAGACACGATGAGAAAGTTCTTCTGTTTCATTTGGTTGGTATGTCTGACCTTCTCTGTCGGTGCGCAAGAGGTTTTAAGCCTCGATAGTTGCCGTGCATTGGCAATTGCCAATAACAAAGAACTGCTGATAAGCCAGGAGAAAATAAACTCTGCGCATTATCAGAGAAAAGCAGCGTTTACCAATTACCTCCCCGACATTTCCGCCACCGGTGGATATATGCGTACCCAAAAAGAAATCTCATTGCTGAGCGATGCCCAGAAAGGCGCTTTAGGCTCCATGGGAACCCAAGTGAGCGGCGCCATGCAAAACGGCATACAGGGCATATTGACCCAGCATCCCGAACTGACACAGAACCCGCAGTTCATGGCGTTGATTCAAGCATTGGGCAACGTTGATGTCGCCACTCCACTGAACGGACTTGGAAACTCCCTCGTTGACGCATTCCGCACAGATACCCGTAACATGTATGCCGGCGCACTCACACTGACCCAACCTCTGTACATGGGTGGCAAGATACGTGCTTACAACAAAATCACCAAATATGCCGAAGAACTGGCACGCCAGCAACACGGAAGCGGCTTGCAGGATGTAATCCTCAGCACCGACCAGGCTTACTGGCAGGTAGTATCGCTTGCCAGCAAAAAGAAGTTGGCAGATGGCTACCTCAAACTATTGCAAAAACTGGAAAGTGATGTAGACAAGATGATTGCCGAAGGGGTTGCCACCAAAGCAGACGGTCTTTCGGTGAAAGTAAAAGTGAATGAAGCGGAAATGACACTGACCAAAGTGGAAGACGGACTGAGCCTATCCAGAATGCTGCTATGCCAGTTATGTGGTCTGGACCTCTCCTCGCCCATCATGCTAAAGGATGAACAGGAAGACGACCTTGGCCCCAGTCCGGAAGCGGCTGACGGAATCGACTTGAATACCGTATATGCCACTCGTCCGGAGGTACGTAGTCTGGAACTCGCCACAGCAATCTATAAGCAAAAGATAAATGTCACTCGCTCCGAATATATGCCGTCACTGGCCCTAATGGGTAGTTATATGATGACGAATCCTTCCGTCTTCAACGGTTTTGAAAAGAAATTCAAAGGGATGTGGAATGTGGGCGTCGTGTTGCAAGTGCCCATCTGGCATTGGGGTGAAGGTATGTATAAGGTAAAGGCAGCCAAATCGGAAGCCCGTATCGCTCAATACCAGTTGGACAACGCCAAAGAAAAGATAGAACTTCAAGTCAACCAGTCGGTTTTCAAGGTGAACGAAGCTGCCAAGAAACTGGCTATGGCGAAAAAGAACCTGGAAAAAGCGGACGAGAACCTGCGTTATGCCACCCTTGGGTTTGAAGAAGGCGTCATAGCTGCCAGCAACGTGCTCGAGGCACATACAGCTTGGCTTTCAGCTCAATCGGAAAAGATAGATGCACAGATTGACGTGAAGTTGACTGACATTTACCTGAAAAGAGCACTTGGGAAGTTGAGAGTTGAGAATTGAGAGTTGATCGCCGAGAATTTATAATTCATAATTTATAATTACCTAAATGGATACCAAATCACAAAACAGTAACATGCTACTGGCGTTCTTAACGCTGACTGGCGTCATTGCCATCGTAGCCATAGTCGGTTTCTTCATGTTGCGCAAAGGACCGGAAATCGTACAGGGTCAGGCTGAAGTCACAGAGTACCGGGTATCGAGCAAAGTACCGGGACGTATTCTGGAATTTCGTGTGAAGGAGGGACAAAGTGTGCAGGCCGGGGATACACTTGCCATACTGGAGGCTCCGGATGTATTAGCGAAGCTGGAACAGGCACGTGCTGCCGAAGCTGCCGCACAGGCACAGAATGCCAAAGCACTGAAAGGCGCCCGTCACGAACAGGTGCAGGCTGCATTTGAAATGTGGCAAAAGGCCAAGGCAGGACTTGCCATAGCCGAGAAGTCTTACAAACGTGTGAAGAATCTCGCCGACCAGGGAGTAATGACCGCACAAAAACTGGACGAAGTTACAGCACAACGGGATGCCGCCGTAGCTACCGAAAAAGCAGCCAAAGCCCAATACGATATGGCTAAGAACGGTGCCGAGCGCGAAGACAAGGCCGCTGCCGCCGCTATGGTGGACCGCGCAAAAGGGGCTGTTGCCGAAGTGGAATCCTATATCAAGGAGACTTACCTGATAGCACAGACTGCGGGAGAGGTTTCAGAAATCTTCCCCAAAGTAGGCGAACTGGTGGGAACCGGCGCACCTATCATGAATATCGCCATATTGGACGACATGTGGGTGACGTTCAATGTCCGCGAGGATTTATTGCAAGGTTTGACCATGGGCACGGAATTCGAAGCTTTCGTTCCGGCATTGGATAAGAATATCCGGTTGAAAGTAAACTACATGAAGGACCTCGGCACGTATGCCGCATGGAAAGCAACGAAAACCACCGGACAGTTCGACCTGAAGACTTTCGAGGTAAAAGCACTGCCACAGGAAAAGGTGGAAGGGCTGAGGCCGGGGATGTCGGTGATAGTTAAGAAGTGATTAGGGATTAGTGATAAATAAGGGGATGGGACGAGACAGGAAATATATAGCTTTGTGGAACGTTATGAAACGGGAAGGCCGTCGGCTCGTGTCACGACCGCTATACTTGTTTTGCATGGTGATAGCACCGTTGTTCTGCTATGTGTTCTT
Organism: uncultured Bacteroides sp.; assembly: GCA_947071285.1. Taxonomy (GTDB): domain Bacteria; phylum Bacteroidota; class Bacteroidia; order Bacteroidales; family Bacteroidaceae; genus Bacteroides. The sequence continues at coordinate 8,602 of CAMTFK010000104.1, forward strand.
CACTACGCTGATGGACTCGGGGCTTCCTGTAAATATGCCCGTAGGGGTGGTGGACCAGGACATGACATCCACTTCACGCCAGTTGGTGCGCAACCTGGATGCTTTTGAACAGACCGCCGTGGTGGCTCATTATCCCACCATTAACGAGGCACGCACCGCCATGCAGAAGGGAGAGATTTACGGTTTCTATTATATTCCGCAAGGCACCACTTCCAAGGCGCAATCCCAACGGCAGCCAACCGTATCATTCTATACCAACAATACGCTGCTCATTGCCGGTTCCTTGCTTTATAAGGATATGAAGATGATGAGCGAGTTGGCGTCGGGAGCTGCCGCACGCACCAGCCTGTATGCCAAAGGTGCTACCGAGGACCAGGCCATGGCATTTCTGCAACCCATTGTCATCGACACACATCCGTTGAACAATCCGTGGCTGAACTACTCCGTATATCTGTGCAATACCTTTGCGCCGGGCGTACTAATGCTGCTGATTTTTATGGTAACCGTTTATTCCATCGGCGTAGAAATAAAAGACCGCACGGCTCGTGAGTGGTTGCGCATGGGAAATAATTCCATCTATATCTCCCTTGCCGGAAAACTGCTGCCGCATACGGCTATCTTTTTCCTGATGGGCATACTGTATAATGTGTACCTGTACGGTTTCCTGCATTTCCCCTGCAACAGTGGAATCATGCCGATGTTGCTTGCCACCCTCTGTCTGGTGCTGGCTTCGCAAGGCATGGGCGTACTCATGATAGGTACGTTGCCCACTCTACGCCTGGGATTGAGTTTTGCCTCTCTTTGGGGAGTACTTTCGTTCTCCATGTGCGGACTGTCATTCCCAGCCATGGCCATGCATCCCGTATTGCAAGGATTGGCTAATTTGTTCCCGCTACGCCACTATTTCCTGATTTATGTAGATCAGGCATTGAATGGTTATCCGATGATTTATTCATGGATAAACTATGTGGCATTACTTATTTTCATGATGCTTCCTTTCTTCATCGTTCACCGACTCAAGGAAGCGCTGATTTATTATAAATACGTGCCCTAATGAAACATCTGACGTTCAAACAGAAAGTAGTACAAGGTATCCACGATTTATTCTATATCTGGATACGGGAATTCCGCACAACCTTCCGCGATCAGGGTGTGCTCATCTTCTTTGTGCTTGTTCCGTTGGTATATCCGCTTATTTATGCCTTCATATATACAAACGAAACGATACGTGAAGTCCCTGCCGTGGTAGTGGACAACTCCCGCAGTGCACTGAGCCGCGAATATCTGCGCAAAGTGGACTCCAGTCCGGAGGTAAAGATTGTGGCCTATTGCGCGGACATGGAAGAAGCCAAGCTAATGCTGAAAGACCGTCTGGCTTATGGCATCATCTATATACCTGCTGAGTTCAGCAATGACATTGCCCGGGGGAAGCAGACACAAGTCAGCCTGTTCTGTGATATGAGCGGACTGCTCTATTATAAATCGCTGCTGAACACCAATACCAGTGTATCCCTGGATATGAATGCCGACATAAAAATACAACGTGCAGGCAACAGTACCGACCGTCAGGATGAAATCACCGCATATCCGATAAGATATGAAGATGTCACCCTCTTCAACCCTACAAATGGCTTTGCCGCCTTCCTGATACCTGCTGTATTGATACTGATTATCCAGCAAACTTTACTGCTCGGCATCGGACTCTCCGCCGGGACAGCACGCGAAAACAACCGTTTCAAGGACCTGGTGCCCATCAACCGGCATTACAACGGTACGCTACGCATTGTCTTCGGCAAAGGTTTGAGCTACTTTATGGTATATGCCCTTGTATCGGTCTACGTACTTTGTGTAGTGCCACGTTTGTTCAATCTCATTCAGATAGGACAGCCGGGAGTACTGACTCTTTTCCTGCTCCCCTATCTGGCTGCTTGTATCTTCTTTGCCATGACAGCCTCGATTGCCATACGCAACCGGGAGACGTGTATGCTGATATTCGTATTCACATCCGTACCTTTATTATTCCTTTCCGGCATTTCCTGGCCGGGAGCGGCAATGCCGGATTTCTGGAGATATTTTTCGTATATCTTCCCGTCAACTTTCGGTATCAATGGCTTTGTACGTATCAACAGTATGGGGGCCAGTCTCAACGAGGTGGCTTTTGAATACAGGGCCTTATGGATACTGACAGGTGTTTATTTCCTGACAACCTGCTGGGTATATCGCTGGCAAATCATTCAGAGCCGCAAGCATGTGATTGAGAAATATAAGGAATACAAAGGCAAGCACTAAATCGGCTCTGCCCCCATTTCAAATTCCAGGACACCGCCTTTCACAATCTCATCATGCGTTATCCATAAGCGGTTCAACTTTTTGCCATTCAAGAACACGGAACGAATATAGATATTCTCCGGTGAATTATTATGTGCTACGATTTTGAAGTTTTTGCCGGAATAAAAATGTGTGTCCAAATTGATTTCAACCGCATGGAAGACAGGGCTGGTAATCTCATAACGCGGATTACCCGGACACACCGGATGGATGCCCATAGCCGCCAATACATACCATGCCGACATCTGTCCCACGTCTTCGTTTCCACATAGTCCCAGTACATCATCTCCATAGGCTTTATCACAAATCTTCCTGGTCCACTTCTGCGTCAGCCACGGACAAGAAGAATAATTGAAGAGAAATGGTACATGATGATTAGGTTCATTGGGATGGTTATAATAATCGTTCCACAAAAAGTCTTCCGGAACATTGGCAAAGAACTCTTTCAGCTCTGCATCGAACTTTTCCTGTCCGCCCATCAAAGCCTTCATTCCTTCTATATCATGAGGAACAAACCAACCTTGCTGGAAAGGGTTACTTTCCGTTGTGCCCTGGTCTTGCACCGTACGGCCACGCCAAGGCAGCCAACCGCCTCCTTTCACACGTGTACAAAACCATTTCACACTATCATTCCAGACATTCCGATAAGCTCCCGCCCTCTTTTCATATTCAGCCGCTTCCTTCTTCTTACCCAAAGAATGCATAAGTTGTCCCAAACACCAGTCCGTATAAGCATATTCCAGCGTATGGGAAAGACTGCCGGGAGTATAACCCAAATCTCCATTCCCAAAATGCTCCTGAGTATTGGCAGCATATTCCACCGCTTTCTGCACATCATACTCCCGTATACCTTTTTCATAAGCATCTGTCAGCACCGATATGGCCGGGTTGCCTAGCATACAACCGGAATATGCATTCACAACTTCCCAACGCGGATAATATTCTTTTCCACTTAATTGGGCTATCTGAATCAAAGAGTTTATTTCATCATTCACCAAACGGGGATTGATTAACGTTTGTAGAGGAAACTGGCTGCGGAACACATCCCAGCCACTAAAAACCGTACGATAGGTAAAGTTCCCTGTCCTATGAATTTTCTTGTCCGCACCCACATACTGACCGTCACAGTCGGAGAAACAGCGCGGATCGATCATTGTGTGATACAAAGATGTATAAAAGATGGTTTTATCCCTCTCAGCTCCTTCTACTTTTACGGAGGATAAAGCTTGATTCCATAACTCCCGCGTAGCCATTCTTACCCGTTCAAAGTCCCAATCCGGAATATCCTGTTCCAAGTTACGCTGCGCCCCTTCCATGCTGACAAATGAGATGCCGCATTTCAGCAGGACCTGGTCGCCCTTCTGTGTGGGAAACTCCGTATAAAAGCCTAAATGCTTTCCTTGTACTTTTTCAGGAGCTTTCAATATCTGCGCATCTCTTATATAATTAAAATAGACAGGATTGTCATTTGCATCATTCTTTCTGCTGATACCATCGGGGATAGAGGCACTCCAAACGCCGTATTCCACTAACGGGCGGTCGAAACAGCAATAGAAATAAACAGTGTAGTCTGCTTGTCCGGAACCGTTTCCCCAACCTCCACAGGCAGGTGTGCATTTCATCCAGCCACGGATTGTGTATTCATTCACCTTTTCTACATATTGCTCATCAGAAGTACCGCCTATCCTACGGGCCAGATCTATCTGAATACGCGATGTCTCCGATTCAGGATAAGTGAAACGCAGGATTCCTGAACGGGGTGCGGATGTCAGTTCCACCTTAATCCGGTAGTCCTGCAACTGTACAGAGTAGTATCCCGCCTGTGTAATCTCCGTATCATGAGAATATCTGGAACGGTAACCTTCCTCCGGTTTGTTATCGGTTCCTTTGAAAGTATGCAATGGTCCGATAGTGGGCATTACCAGAAAATTACCAAAATCACCATACCAGCCAATGCCACTTAAATGTGTGAAACTGAACCCCTCGATTGTTGAGTGATGCCACGAATATCCGGGACCATTATCACCTCCGGTTTTAGTATCCGGACTCAGTTGTACCAATCCAAAAGGGGTACAACTACCCGGAAACGTTTTGCCCAAGCCATGACCGGATTTTCCAGCCTCAGCCGAAGTTGAAGCACCAATAATCGTATTGACATAATCTACCGGTTCTTTCTGAGCATAGCCGCAGAAAGAAAGCGAGATTAGTAAAACTGACACCAAAAATCTGCCTTGTTTCATTTGCACAAATAAAGAGTTATCGAATATGTTTCTTAATTAATGGATACAAAATTTCTGCATAGCGCATAAAGCCCAAATCTGTAAAATGGACGCCATCGACGGTTGCTTCGCCATCATGACCGATGATATCTTTGGAAGAAAGAAAGTAGATATTCTTATCACCTTGTTTCTTCAGTGACTGAAAAATAGCTGCGATTGTTTCATTCTTGCGCTTCACTTCCTGCGCAACTCTTTTATCGAAGCGGGAGTGAGGGAAAATAGGATCTTCCACAAAGAGGATGGGAATATCGGGGTGCTTGGCACGAACAATAGAATAAAATTTCTCCGCACGCTCTTTCATCTGTTCCACCGTAGCGTTAGGCAAAAAGTCCAGAATGAACATAGCAGCATCAACGGAAGCTATCACTTCGGCAATTTCCAAATCGAGCAAAGCATTGCCACTAAAACCTAAATTGATACATTCACGATTAAGCCAGCGTTCCAGAATATTGGTATGGGCCATGCCGGGGCGGGATGCACAGCCGCCTTGCAAAATACTGGTTCCATAGAAAACTACCGGCTTCTTACGTACCGGCAAGTCGACAGCCGGTTGTTCAATCGTTGAAAGACTATCTACTCCGATAGCCAACGAAGTGACTCCGTCATACAAAGAAAGGTATAAAAGATATTCACGTTCTTCGGGGTCCATGTTCTTTACAATCGTAGCTTTGTTGATTTTTCCTTGCGGGCGTCCACTGCCGGCAAATACCCATTTACCATCTTGCAGGCAGTAAAGATCGAGTCCCTTGATACCTGTAGGAGTCATGTGGTTCATACTCGCATTATTCCGGACTTCCCACTTTGCCGCAATACAAGTGGAGTTGGAGCGGAAACGCAGGGCAAGTCCGGCACTGTTCCGTCCTAAATTCCAGAGAGGTTTACGGGAAATGTGTTCCAAAGAATCCGGGAGGCGTTCATAACGGGTAAGTGTGGCATCTGTAGCTTTGCCTAAAAGAGGAAAAGCAGAAGCATCGTGATAGAGGATTTGGGCATTGGCTGACATGGCCAACAACAGGCCTGCGATAAAAAGTCTGATTCTCATGATTAGTAGATATTAAGATAAGTCAAAGGTACACCGAAAAATAATAAATCTCATCGGTTTTGCATCAATTAACAAACGGAGGCTGCGTACTATCTCCGTAATATCAGAAAACGGGATATTTCAGTACCAAGAGAGTTGTTACTTCGACCTTCAGCTATTCACCTTTTGCTTGTATTGCCTTGCTGATGGAGGTTGCAGGGTGAAGGGACGGCATAAAAGATGGAGGCTGAGAAGGTTCATCGCCTTCACGTGTAGCATCGATGCCCATTGGCGTATCAGTTTGTAGTGTACTGAATAAGTTGACACTTCTTAATCCACTAAAAAAGATGGAAAAAG
>CAMTFK010000105.1 GCA_947071285.1 uncultured Bacteroides sp.
CACTATCCTCTTCGTCGGCAGCGTCAGATGTGTATAAGAGACAGCATATAATCCGTTAATGAAATTGCCAACATTTTGCCACCATATTGGCAATTTTTTGCCATCGCAGTGGCAAACTTTTGCCACCGTATTGGCAAGACTTTGCCATAGGCTTGGCAAAACTTTGCCACTGCGATGGCAAAAATTGCTGTAAATTCAAACAAATGTAGACATATCCTGTCAAAACGAACTTATCCAAACTTGCGATTTTACCAAAACTCTTTCCCCGGAAAAGCCGGAAAACAGAAAAAAAACGCTATACTTGCAAATCAAAATATAGTAATAACAGACCACGATAATCATGTTATTAAATCTAACAGAAGAACAAATCATACAATTAGCCCCGGATGCAGCTTCCGTGAAAGCGGGAAAAGGCTTGGCGACAAAAGCCAAATGGGTATTGCTGGAACACAGCGACCGTGCCATCTGGGGACACTGCCAGGGAAGTGGAAAGACTCCATACCAGACCGTAGTCGATACAAAAAATGTTGCATTCAAATGTTCGTGCCCAAGCCGGAAGTTTCCATGTAAACACGGGTTGGGACTTTTATTTTTGTATGCCGCGCAAACTGATTTATTCAAAGAAGCAGACGAACCGGACTGGGTGACCGCCTGGCTTTCCAAACGGGAAGAGAAAGCGGAAAAGAAAGAGCAGAAAGCCAAAAGCGATGCTCCCGTAGACGAAGCGGCGCAAGCCAAACGGCAAGCCATGCGCCATACCAAAGTGCTGAACGGTATAGACGAACTGGAAATCTGGATAAAGGACTTGTTGCGCAACGGGTTAATCAACATACCGGAACGGGCTTATACTCTTTTTGACGGTATTGCCCGCCGCATGGTCGATGCACAGGCTCCCGGACTTGCCAACCGGTTGAGAAGCATTCAGGAAATCAACTTCTACAATGAAATCTGGAAGTACAAACTGACCGACCAACTCGGAAAGCTTTATCTGTTGATGAAAGCTTATAAAAATCTGGAACAGCAACCGGAAGACTGGCAGAATGAAATCCGTACCCAGATAGGCTACCCGCAGGCCAAAGAAGATATGCTGGCAGGAGAAGTCATTGAGGACCAATGGATAGTACTCCACAAAAAGAGCCAAAAGGTGAATGAGCTGAACAATGATATTTACTGGCTGCACGGCCAGCAAAGCAACCGTTTCGCCGTTTACTTCAGCTTCACGGCTCCCGGCTCATTGCCCGAATACAACCTTATGCCCGGAAGCATCTATCACGCCAAACTCTGTTTCTACAAAGGAGTAGGCAATCTGCGTGCACAGTTCAAGGAGTGCGAATTATCCGGTGAGACATACGTTCCGCATTTTTGCAGTAACCTGCAGGAAGCCGCAAGCCGATACAGGGAAACGCTGCAAATCAATCCGTTTGCCGAAAACGTCCCTATATTGGTAGAGAACATCAGGCTGTCCGCACAAGGAAAGCAACTGTACATACAGGACATAAACAACGAACGCATGCCTGTGCAGATGCAGGAAACAACGAAAACAGACATCCTTGCCGTCACAGGCGGAAAGCCTTTTTCCGCTTTCCTGCTGGCGGATGCCAATTGCTGGGAACTGAACACGATGTGGTATCAATCTAACTGTTATATTTGGAGAGATGAACATAACTGAGCCAATCATAAATGCAGCATTACTGGGAACTGCAACCAAAGAATTCACCCCGTCCGGCTTCCCGGAAGCACTGGAAGAGAACTTCCGCCTCCTGCAGGAAAAAGCCGAAGATGCGGAAGCTGCTTTCTATCAGATAGCAGCGTTAACCTTCGCCTATCAGCGTGCCGGAACAGAACCGCAGTCCGCCGAAGAAACCACTCCCATCAGTGAAGCCCCGGAAGACAGACTGCCTTACTTCGACCGCACCGTCGGCGAAATGCTTGTCCAGATGGTGAACGAACGCAACCGATACCTCTTATTATATGCCTATCGGAAAGCGGTGCGATGCAACAAGCTGATTCTGCCTTTCTACCTGCGCCCGTTAATCTCCCGAGCCTACGACCGCAACAATCCCGACAAGCACGAAGAGCAGTCATTGCTCTCTTTGCTGGCGGGAAAACGTGGCCGTTGGCTGCTCCCGCACATGGAACTTCCCGACTGGGGAGACACCGGAAACGAGACTTGGGAAACTGCCTCGCACGAAGAACGGAAGCGAATGTTGCAACGTCTGAGAAAAGAAAACCCGGAACAGGGACTTGCCTTGTTGCAAACCGAATTGAAAAATGAGTCCGCCGCCCACCGTGACGAACTGATACAGTGCCTTCGCATCAAACTGAGCAAGAAGGATGAGCCTTTCCTGCAAGAAATTATCACCACTGACCGGAGTAGTAATGTAAAAGAAACCGCCCGCCGGCTGTTATGCAGCCTGCCCGACTCCGAACTGGTAAAGACATACTCCGAGATGCTGCGTGGGAAACTCCGTTATAAGATGCTGCTGGGTTGGTCGTATGAGAAAATCGCTTTTACTCCGGAACTAAAGAAATTAGGACTGGAAGAAGTCAGCCCCAATAAAATGGAGAAGGACGACGAATTTCTTCTACGTCAGCTTGCGGAACGTGTACCCCTCAGTTTTTGGGCAGAATTATACGACTGTTCTCCGGAAAAGGCAGCCGCCAAACTGGCAAAAAAGCCTCCGTTCAGCCAATACTTCAACCTGCGCCTGCCGATAGTGAATTTCAATGATAACTTATGGGCTTACCAAACGCTGAAAGAAGATGCGAGTGAACATTATTTTGCTTCATTGATAGGATTGCTGACACCGGAACAACGGGAAGAAATCGACTTCCAGACCACAAACAAGAACCTCAGCGCCCTCGACTCCTGGTATAACGAAGACGGAAAACAGTGGGGACCAAAGTTCTCCGCACGGGTGTTGCAGCGATTGTTCCAAAGCGATTATTATTATCCTCCCAAAGAGACCGCAGAACATCTGGCGCTCTACTTGCCCCGGGAAGTATATCCCCAACTGGAGAAATATACTCTGGCAAACGAAGCGGACCACTTCGCAGCAAAATTCAGTCGGTCGATAGCTGAATACATGAGAATGAAAGAGAAAATAAATACCATGTTCAATGACAATAAATAATATAAAAACGATATGAGTACCTTACTTAGACAACATGCCGAACAGCAATTCGCAGAAGAGTTGCACGAACTGAAAAAGAATGAAACAAATTCTGTTCCCGAGAACTGGGAGATGTCTCCGCAATCCGTAGTTACTTACCTGATGGGGGGCAAACTGAAGAACGGATTCGAAGTTTCACCTAAATACATAGGTAACCGTCGCCTGATGGAGATTGCAGTAGCTACTCTGGTAACAGACCGCGCATTGCTGCTATACGGACTTCCCGGTACGGCGAAAAGCTGGGTGAGCGAGCATATTGCTGCTGCCATTTCCGGCAACTCCACACTGATAGTGCAAGGTACCGCCGGAACTGGAGAAGAAGCCATCCGCTACGGTTGGAACTATGCCCGACTACTGGCAGAAGGACCCAGTGAAGGTGCACTGGTGCAAACCCCAATTATGAAGGCTATGCAGGAAGGTAAGATAGGACGTATCGAAGAGTTGACACGTATCGGCTCTGACGTGCAGGATACTCTGATCACGATTCTTTCGGAGAAAACACTTCCGGTTCCGGAGTTGAATAAAGAAGTACAAGCGATACGCGGTTTCAATATCATTGCAACAGCAAACAACCGCGACAAAGGAGTCAATGATCTGTCGAGCGCCTTGAAACGGCGTTTCAATACCGTTATTCTTCCTTTACCGGATACGATTGACGAAGAGATAGACATTGTACGCCGCCGCGTGGAAAGCTTTGAAAAGGTGATGCAGCTTCCGGCAGAAAGACCTGCCCTTGAAGAAATCCGTCGGGTGGTTACCATCTTCCGCGAACTTCGCCAAGGGGCTAGCAATGACGGAAAGACGAAACTGAAAAGTCCAAGCGGAACGCTGAGTACGGCTGAGGCTATCTCCGTGGTGAACAATGGCCTGGCTATGGCGGGGTATTTTGGAGACGGACAGATACATGCCGAAGACCTTGTTTCGGGTATTCTGGGTGCAGTGGTGAAAGACCCCGTACAGGATAAGGTAGTATGGCAGGAGTATATGGAGACGATTGTGAAGAACCGCAATGGATGGAAAGATATTTACCGGGCTTCAAGAGATATGATTTGATAAGAGTGTCTCAAAGGAGTATCTCAATTCCCCTCCTTCTGGGAGGAGAATGAAGTTACTCTTGTCAAATCATCTGTTAATCAAATAAAATCTTAATGAACTAAAAGACTCAAAAAATGTCCATTCATTTATTAGGAATAAGACACCACGGTCCCGGTTCGTGCCGGAATGTACTGGAATACTTGCAGGAGCTAAAGCCTGACCTTATCCTTCTGGAAGGTCCGGCAGAAGCTGAGGCATTGCTTCCATGTGCATTGAACGAGCAAATGGAACCGCCCGTTGCCCTGCTTGCCTATCAACCCGACCAGCCGCAGAATGCCGTGTTCTATCCGTTCGCCGAGTTCTCTCCGGAGTGGCAGACGATATGCTATGCAATGCGCAATGAAGTGCCGTTGCGTTTCTTCGATCTGCCTCTGACACACTCTATGGCGCTGAGTCAAAAGCCTGCCAAAGAAGAAAAAGAAGAAACGCCGCAGGACGAACCGGAAGGACAAGAGACGACACAGGAAGTTATTACTGAAACGGAAACAGGCATTCAAGAAGCGGAAATAAGTGCAAAGAAACAGGAAACTGCCTCCGAAACCGAAGAAGAAACCGGCGATATATACAGAGACCCTTTCGACTATCTGGCGGAAGCCGCCGGATATACGGATGGCGAATGTTGGTGGGAAACTACCATCGAGCACCGCAAAGACAGTGCCGACGTATTTCTGGCAGTACAAGAAGCGGTCACCGCACTACGTGAAGAACTTCCCAAACATACCTCTCCCCGCGACCTGCTCCGTGAAGCCTGGATGCGCAAAATGATACGTGCGGCACAGAAAGAGAACTTCGAACGTATCGCCGTGGTTTGTGGCGCCTGGCATGTGCCCGCACTTGAAAATATGCCCAAAGTGAAAGAAGACAATGAACTGCTGAAAGGACTTGCCAAAGTAAAAGTGGAATGTACCTGGATACCCTGGACCTACGACCGCCTCTCCTTCCGCAGCGGGTATGGAGCGGGAATAGAGTCTCCCGGCTGGTATCATTATCTCTGGCATCATCCTGAAGATGACGGTACTCTCTGGATCAGCCAGGCCGCCTCGCTTTTCCGCAAAAAGAATATGGATATTTCAGTAGCCCACGTCATCGAAACGGTTCGTCTGGCACAGGTGACAGCTGCTTTGCGTAACCTCCCCGCTCCTTCGCTGGCAGAGTTCAACGAAGCCATCACCACCGTCATGGGCTTTGGCGACGACATCCTTCTGCAAATCATCAAAGAGGAACTTATCATCAGCGACCGTTTGGGGCGCGTTCCGGACAATGTTCCCAAAGTTCCCCTGCTGGTAGATGTGGAAAAGGCACAAAAGCGGCTACGCATTCCGTTTACCGCTGAAATCAAAGAACTGACGCTCGACCTTCGTAAACCGAATGATCTGGAAAGAAGTATCTTCTTCCACCGCCTGTACCTTTTAGAAATAGATTGGGCCATCCCCGGCAGTTCCGATGGTAAAGGTACGTTCAAAGAAAAATGGACGCTTTACCACAAACCGGAACAAATCATCAGCATCATTGAAAAAGCCATCTGGGGAAATACGCTGGAAGAAGCCACCCAAAAGTATCTGCTCAAACAGACCGGAGAGATACGGCATATTCCGGAACTCACCCGGCTGCTTGACCGGGTAATCCCTGCCAATCTACCGGACTTAGTGGAAGCCATGACCATGCAACTCGACTGTCTTTCGGCTGCCTCTACAGATATTATCGAAATGATGGAAGCCGTTCCCGATCTGGTCAGCATTGTCCGTTATGGTAATGTGCGCAATCTGGATTTCTCCAAAGTAGGTAATATGCTTCATGCCATGATTGCCCGTATCCTTGCAGGAGGCGTGCTTGTCTGCATCAATATCGATGAAGAGGCGGCAGCGGATATTCTCAACAAACTGGTGTCTACGGACTATGCGGTATCCACCCTTAACGATCCGGAACTGAACACGATGTGGCTTGAATTTATCCGCCAGGTGCGCACTTCCGTCAATGTGCATCCGTTGCTGTCCGGCTATGCCACACGACTGCTGAACGACAAAGGGGATATCTCACCGGAGGAGGCACAGAACACCCTCAGTTACTATTCTTCTGTCGGCAACGCTCCGGCAGACATGGCATATTGGTTCGAAGGATTTCTCCGTTCTTCCGGAGCTATCCTGTTGTTGGATGACAATCTTTGGAATCTTGTAAACAACTGGGTATGCGGGCAGGACAAGGAGACTTTCATGGAACTGCTCCCCATATTGAAACGCACATTCAGCGAGTTCACCCCACCGGAACGCCGCAAACTGGGCGAAAAAGCCAAAGCAAGCGGTGCAGGCGGCATACAGACGCAGACGGTCACAGTCTCCGCCCACAATGAGGCGGAAGCTGCCAAAGTAATCCCGCTGATCCGCCAATTATTAGGAATTGAAACGAAGTAAAGAGTAAACTATGGAAGAAGAATATCTGAAAAGATGGCGCCTGATATTGGGTGGAAACGAGGCCGACGGTACAGGCATCACGCTGACGCAGGAAGAGCAACGCATCGACCAGTCTCTGGAAGCCGTATACAACAGTGACCGGCGCAGCGGACTCGGCTCGTCCGCCCCGAAAGTAAGCCGTTGGCTGGGAGACATCCGCGAGTTTTTCCCGCAGACGGTGGTACAAGTTATCCAACGCGATGCCATCAAACGGCTGAACATCACCTCACTGCTGACGGAAAAAGAAATGCTGGAAACCGTAGTGCCGGATGTGCATCTGGTAGCTACACTGATGTCGCTCAGCCGCGTAATTCCGGAAAAGAATAAGGAAATGGCACGGCAAGTAGTCCGCAAAGTGGTGGATGAACTGTTGCGCAAACTCTCCGCCCCTACCCAACAGGCTGTGACGGGAGCACTCAATCGTTCCGCCCGCCGGAGAAATCCGCGTTATAACGAAATAGACTGGAAAACCACCATCACCAAGAACCTGAAAAATTATCAGCCGGAATATAAGACGATTATCCCGGAAGTACGCATCGGTTACGGCAGGAAGCGGAAAGCGATGAAAGACATCATTCTCTGTCTGGACCAGAGCGGTTCAATGGGAACATCGGTGATTTATTCCGGAATATTCGGATCGGTGCTGGCTTCCATTCCGGCAGTAAGCACGCGGATGGTAGTATTTGATACGACAGTTGTAGACCTGACCGATGATTTGCAAGACCCGGTAGATCTGCTTTTTGGCGTGCAGTTGGGTGGAGGTACGGACATCGCCCGTGCCCTGACCTATTGCCAGGGAGTGATTACCCGTCCGCAGGATACGGTACTGGTGCTGGTTACCGACTTGTATGAAGGTGGCGATGCCCGGGAAATGCGCAAGAAGTTCGTATCTTTAGTGAACAGTGGTGTGCAACTCATCGTGCTGCCTGCACTGAATGACGACGGCGCCCCCTCTTACGACAAGAGTCATGCGGAGTTTCTGGCAAATATCGGTGTACCGACTTTCGCCTGTACACCCGATAAATTTCCCGACCTCATGGCGGCAGCGCTTAGCAAACAAGATATAGGGATGTGGATATCGCAGAACATCAAAAGTACTTAGTTCTGTGAAAGCCTGTATTCATTAGGGGCTACCCCTACCAGTTTCCGGAACAGGTTGCTGAAATATTGCACGCTTGAAAAGCCCAATATTTCGGCAACCGAACTAACGGTATTCCCATTAGCGGACAACATTCTCTTGGCTATCTCTATCCTTTTCAACTGGAAATATTCATCCAGGTTCTTCCCCGTTTCAAACTTCAACAGGTCCATGAAATAGCGTGGCGACAAGTGAAGTAGATTTGCACAATACTTCACTGTCGGCAATATCTTGGTCTTCAACTGCCCGGAGCGGATATATTCATCCAGCAGCGTATCCATTTTGCACAATATTGTCTTATTCGCCTCATTCCGCGTAATGAACTGGCGTTCGTAGAAGCGGGAGCAATAATCCAGCAACAATTCTATATATCTTGAAATCAACACCTTGCTATGGCAGTCTATCGCATGCTTTAGTTCCTGCTCTATATTGCAGAAACACTCCACAGCTTTCGTTTTCTCACGCAACGACAGATGCAACGCTTCATTGGGACTGTAAGAGAAGAACGGACAATGCCTGACGTGCTGCTCCAGAGAGGTATTACACAGAAAGTCCGGATGGAATGCCAGCAGCCAACCTTTTTGGGGAAGAACCTTCCCGTCATTCATATCGATAGATGCTCCCGGAGCCAGAAACAACATGGTGGCATTGGAATAGTCGTAGTATTTACGTCCATAGATATAGTCGCAACATTCACTTTCCAGCAATAACAGGGTGTAAAAGTCGAACTTGATGGTACGTTGCATCACGTTGGCTTTGGATAAGTCAATAGCACTCACCAGCGGATGCAGTGTCTTGTTGCCCAGGCAACAATTACACTGATGTACGGTCTCTATGTTCAATATATCCTTTTTCAAAGCTATGAATTTTGCAGTCGGTATTCGTTCGGGGTGCAGCCTACGCGCTTCTTAAACAGGCGGTTCAGGTGCTGCGGATACTGAAATCCCAGCCTGTAAGCAATCTCGCTGATGGTTTCTTCCGCTCCGAGGATGTGCTCTTTAGCCAGTTCGATTACCTTTGTCTGTATATGTTCCTGGGGCGTTTTCCCGGTTTCCTTCTTAATCATATCACCAAAGTAATTGGGAGAAAGATAAATCCTGTCTGCGAAATATTTCACTGACGGCAACCCCTCCTGCATCGGAAGACCACTCTGGAAATATTCATCCAACAGTTGTTCGAACTTCGTCAAGGCATCTTTGTTTGCATTGCTGCGGGTGATGAACTGGCGCTCATAGAAACGCATGCAATAGTTGAGCAAGAGTTCTATGTTCATTGCAATCAATGACTTGCTGTGCTTGTCTATAGGATGCTCCAGTTCGATGCTGATTTTCTTCAGGCAGTCCATCACGGTTTCTTTTTCCTGATCGGACAGGTGTAAAGCCTCATGCACTGCATAGGAGAAGAAGGTATAGTTCTTTATCGTTTTCCCAAGTGCAGTCCCGTGAATCAAATCGGGATGAAAGACGAGACCGTAAACGGGCTGGCTGATTTGGTCACCAACCGTACTCACACTAATCGTCTGTCCGGGTGCAAAACAGACAATAGTACCTTCCTGATAGTCATAAGACTGACGGCCGTACTTAATATCACAAGTCTTTGCCAACTTCAGAAAAAGTGCGTAAACGCCATAATGCATTTGTATTTGATTGACCGCCCGCGTCGCTTTCGTAAGGTCGACAACACTTACCAAAGGGTGCAATGTTTCAAGTCCGTACAAATGATTGTACTGGTCCACATTATCCAGATTTATAACCTTTTCCATAATCCTAAGTATTTGAACAGCAGCAAAGATATGAATTATTTTTTCAGAATAATAAGGTGTCTGTAATAAGGGTTATACTATCTGTAATTGGGGTATAACTTTCATTCATCACATAGAAAGAAGAGAGTGATAAGGTGGTAAGGTGATAGGGTGATAAAGTGGCTACGCTATATATCACAGAGTGTTATCCCGCTATCACCTTATCACCCTATCACCTTACCACTCTTTGTTCATAACCCTACAAGAATGCGCAGAAACAGTAAAAAGGGTTATTCAATCTGTAATCCGGGTATCCTGCAATCGCATGAAGACAGCTAATTTTGCAGCATCCGATAGTTCCCTATGGAGAACCATTAAAACGATTACAAATTAAATAACTGAAAGACGTATGAATACAAGAATGAATTTTTCTTTTTACAACCCTACCCGCATCCTATTCGGCGCAGGCGAACTGAACAATCTGCACAAGCAGACAATGCCCGGCAAGAAAGCCCTACTTTTGATTTCAAATGGTAAGTCGACCAAGGTCAACGGTTCGCTCGACCGCACGATTGAACAATTGGAAAAGGCCGGCATAGAGTATGCCATCTTCGACAAGATTATGGAAAACCCGTACAAAAGCGTCGTCATGGAAGGAGCCGCTTTTGCCCAAAAAAATGCCTGCGATTTTATTCTGGCTCTCGGAGGAGGTGCCGTACTCGATGCATCAGTCGCCATAGCGGCAATGGCAACGAATCCGGGCGACTTATGGGATTATGTTTTTGGCGGCACCGGCAAAGCAATGCCACTGAAAAATCCGGGCTTGCCCATAGTTACCATTGCCACAACTTCAGGAACAGGCTCCGAAATCAATTGCTGGGGCGTTATCTCCAATCCCGACACGAATGAGAAAATCGGTTTCGGCGCACCGGAACTGACTCCCGTTCTTGCCATCGTAGACCCGGAACTGATGCGAACCGTTCCCGCCAAATACACGGCATACCAGGGATTTGATGCTTTGTTCCACAACACAGAGGTAATGATAAGCAACGGCGTGAACATCCTGAGCGAAGCCATCGCCTTGTCCGCCATCGAGAATATCACGAAATACCTTCCGCGTGCAGTCAGAGACGGAAATGATATGGAAGCAAGAGAACGTGTCGCTTATGGCAGCACAATGGCAGGCATCACCATGCAACTGACAAGCACCACGGCCGAACATTCCATGGAACACTCCATGAGTGCCTACCATCATAATCTTCCTCACGGCGCAGGACTGATTATGATTTCCCGTGCTTTCTATGAGTTCTTCATCGAGCGTCATGCCTGCGACGAACAGTTCATCAAAATGGCAAAAGCAATGGGCATTGAAAATGCTGACAAGCCGGAAGATTTCATCACGGCACTTGTCAAATTGCAGGAGGATTGCGGTGTGGCCGATTTGAAGATGAGCGATTACGGATTCAAGAAAGAAGAATCTATGACGCTTGCCCAAGGTGCCCGCTCCATGCAGGGAGGATTATTCCTTGCCAATCCTTGCGAAATGACGGATGAAGACTGCGCAGGAATTTTCGACAAATCCTATCGTTGATGGATGGATGGGCGAACCTTATAAGTCATGCCAGTGTTTTTAATATAAATATACGCTTCAAAGTCTGACGAATATAATTAATATCAAGAAGAAAAAAAGATGAAAGTATTACTGATAAATGGAAGTCCCCGGAAAAACGGAAATACACATTTGGCTTTATCGGAGGTAGCAAAGGCGCTGAATGAAAACGGAGTAGAAACAGAAATCATTTCTATCGGAACAAAAGCCGTACAAGGTTGCATAGCCTGCAACCGCTGCACTGAATTGGGACGGTGTATCTTTAAAGACGAATTGTACAACAACATCCGCCAGAAACTGGAAGAAGGTATTGACGGACTGGTAGTAGGCTCACCGACCTATTACGCCGGTCCCAATGGTTCGCTGTGCGCCCTGTTAGACCGTCTTTTCTATTCAAGCTCGGAGTTGATGGAGTACAAACCGGCTACGGCAATAGCTGTTTGCCGGAGAGGTGGAGCCAGTGCTACTCTTGACAGATTGAATAAGTATTTCACAATAAACCACATGCCTGTTGTTTCTTCCCAATATTGGAATATTATTCATGGAATGATGCCGGGCGATGTCCTGCAAGATGCGGAAGGATTACAGACTATGCGAATGTTAGGCAGAAATATGGCCTGGTTATTGAAAAATGCGGCTGACGGGCAGAAGCACCCGGAAGCAGAACCTTTGGTACGGACAAACTTTATCCGTTAATTGAAATCATAATAGAACCATTGAGTTCTCACAGAGAAGCGTAAACAGACTAAAACGATGTGTTTCCATAGTCTGTTTACGCTTTTATTTTCAGAATAAAGGTGCAATAGCTATCAATTTATTCTCCAGCATCCCATAATCTGTAATTCGGGTTATCACTCCCGTAATTTGTCTACCAAGATTTGCATGAGTTCTTCCGTACTTTGCTGTATAGAAATCAACGTATCAAAGAACCATATAATTTATGAGACAGACTAATAAGTTGAAACCCGGTTCGGGCGCTTTGCTCGTATTCATCCTCACCGCAGGAGTCTTCGGAATCATCAACACCGAAATGGGAGTCATCGGAATCCTCCCCCTGATAGCCGAGCATTTCCACGTAACCGTTCCCGAAGCAGGATGGACGGTTAGTATATTCGCATTGGTAGTGGCTATATCAGCACCCATTATGCCGCTACTTTTCTCGGGCATAAACCGGAAGAAAGTCATGCTACTGGCACTGGGAGTCTTCACACTGAGCAACATTATTTCAATGCTTACCTCCAACTTTACCCTACTACTGATAGCCCGTGCCCTTCCGGCTTTTCTTCATCCTGTATATGTATCGATGGCTTTCACGGTAGCGGCCGCATCTGTCAGCAAAGAGAAAGCTCCGAAGGCCGTAGCCAAAGTCTTCATCGGAGTATCCGCCGGCATGGTATTGGGTGTACCGGTGACCAGCTACATAGCGAGTGAGGTGTCGTTTACGATGGGTATGATGTTTTTCACGGTGGTGAATGCGCTGGTATTTGTGGCTACCCTTCTGTTCGTGCCCTCCATGCCCGTTAAAGAAAAGCTATCTTACGGTGCGCAACTCAATGTGCTGAAAAAGAAGATTGTCTGGTGTTCCATCATCGCTGTCACCTTGATAAACGGTGCTTTATTCGGATTCTTCAGTTATATGTCTGATTATCTGAGAACGGTTACGGAAGTTTCTTATAGTGTCATCAGCATCTTGCTACTGATATACGGGCTTGCCAATATTATCGGAAACGTCATTGCAGGAAAACAGTTAGCCACCAACCCGATACGCAGCATGATATTCATTCCGTTCGCGCTATTCACCTTTTATATATGTATATTCATTTTAGGGGAATGGCTTGCGGCCATGACTGTTATTATTCTGATTCTGGGTATTCTGGCAGGATACGGGCAAAACACCATGCAATATATGATAACCGAAGCCGCTCCCGAAGCTCCGGATTTCGCTAACGGCTTGTTCCTATTATCCGCCAATCTGGGCACAACGGTAGGTGCGGCAGCTTGCGGAGCATTTATCACTTTCTTCGATACACGCTATTCCGTAATCGGTTCTTTGCTGTTCCTTGCGGTCAGCATAGTATTCGTTGCTCTGAGAATCTTGATATTAAAAACGGCGGATAACATATCCGCCGAGAGAAGACGAACGGAACAAATCATCCGTTCCTCACAATGTCCGTAAAGTCCGACCAGTCTTCTACTTTATAGCCTCTGATATCCCGTACGGATTTTCTGAACCAGTCTATCCGGGACAGAGCATTGATAGCCTTGTAAAGGTCTCCTAAATTTCCGTCTTGAGTGAGATAAGTGCTACCTTGTATCCAGTTGAAACCGTTCTTCCTCAATACCTCCTTTATTTCAAAGTAAGCACGGTTGTAGGGAGTTCCGTAATGCCTTTCGAGTTCGGAAATGGTCATATCAAAGCTTATGGCAAACATACTTCTTCGGTTTGAGGTTTAAACAAGTCTTGCTGTCCAAAGAATACGTCACCGTCCAATGTTTCAGCAGAAATAACCACTCCTACAAAAGGGTTGTTTTCTACTTCTATCACTCTGGCGGGAATCCATTCTGCCAACCTTGTCAGGTCAGGAGAAATAAGAACTTTATCTCCTACTTTCATAATCTAATCTTTTTTAGTTGCGTGGAACAAAAATAATTCTTTTCTATTGATTTCCGATACAAAGGTAGCCATTCTTCCTCTAATTTCCAACACATTTGATTGGGCCATCAAGGTGCCTTTTGCGCCAAAAAGCAAACTTTGGCGTGCTTGAAGGCTCCCCGAACCGTTTGGTCCGGCAATAACAATCAACACCGGCTTATGAAAAATAGTTTCCATCATTTCTTCCTTTCACTACGTTTCTTCGCCCACTCCCGCTTACGCAAGGTTACAGTTTCATCCAATTGCTTGAAGAACTTTTCCGTAGCCTCCATTGCTTTATGCTTAGCGTCTTTTGCCACCTCACTCATTAGCTGGGCAAGCATGGCATCCGTAGGGTCTTCCATTCCG
>CAMTFK010000106.1 GCA_947071285.1 uncultured Bacteroides sp.
TGGAAAGAAAGCCTTTACTTAGACCTGACCGCCCGTAACGACTGGTCGTCTACACTGGCCAACACGAAGAGCGAAGGTTCCGGTTTCTTCTACCCCTCAGTAGGTGTATCCTGGATTTTGAACCAGACACTCAACCTCCCGTCATGGATTAGCTTCGGTAAAGTCCGCGCATCTTGGGCACAAGTAGGTAACGACCTTCCTATCGGCATCACCAGCCCGGCACAGACTATTACAGCCGGTGGCGTAGTCAATCCCATCGACTATTACTTTGCCGAAGACCTGAAACCGGAAATCAGTACCTCTATCGAATTTGGTACCGAATGGAGATTCTTCAACAGTCGTTTGGATTTCGACTTCACGTTCTATCGCACTGATACCAAAAACCAATTGATCCGTGTAAACACTACTGCCGAAAAGCGCCGTTTCCGTTGGATTAACGCAGGTAAGATTCGCAACACCGGTATTGAAGTCACCGTAGGAGCCACTCCGCTGATGAACGACAATTTCCGTTGGAAAACTCAGTTTAATTTCGCTACCAATAAGAATGAGATTGTATCTTTGGGTGGAACACCCAGCTTCCAGTATGCTTCCGGCAACGTAAGTATGCCTTATAAGATGATGGTTGTAGAAGGCGGTTCATTGGGCGACATCTACGGAAACGTATTTGTACGTGATGAAAGCGGTAAGATTCTTTTGGAACCGGCAACAGACAAAGATGGCAATGAGAACAAAAACGCCGGCCTGCCGCAGGTAACCACTGACAAGGCTGCCAAGATTGGTAACTTCAATCCCGACTGGACTCTTGGTTGGAGCAATACTCTGACTTACAAAGGTTTCTCACTTTACTTCCTGATTGATACCCGCATGGGTGGCGACGTTATTTCACTGACGCAAGCCGGTCTGGATTATGCAGGTGTAAGCAAGGCAACCGGTGACGCACGCGCAGCAAAGCACTACATGCTGGAAGGTCAGGAAATCAAGAATGTACAAGGTTTCTATCAAATGGTAGGCGACCGCGGTAACGGTACCACAGAATTCTACAGATACGATGGAACTAATATCCGCTTGCGCGAGTTGTCATTGGGCTACTCCTTCCCGCAGCAGATGCTCGAAAAGACAGGATTCATCAAAGGTGTAGACCTCTCACTGGTGGCCCGCAATCTGTTCTTCATCTACAAAGATGCCCCGTTCGACCCGGACGCAACGATGTCCGTAGGTAATGATAACCAAGGTTTGGATACCTATGGTATGCCTTCAACGAGAAACATTGGATTCAATATTAAACTCACTTTCTAATACCTGAACGATATGAATAAGATAAAATATACAGCCGTACTACTCTTGGGTGGACTTTTAAGTCTTTCATCCTGCACCGATAATTTTGCAGAATTCAACGATACAAAAGGAGCTTATACAGATGATTTGCAGAAATATGACAACCAGACCAACCTGGTGCCTTTCTCTACCATCCAAAAAGGTATCATCTACCAGACGGGTGTAGAAGGAACCGACTGGCAATATCAAGTGATACAGAACCTGGTAGCCGATATGTATGGCGGATTCTTCCATGACATGAATGGTGCGTTCAATCAGAACAACTCCACCTACAACCTGAACAATGGTTGGACAAGCGCCATGTGGACCTATTCCTACGGCAACGTCATGCCTTCCATCGCTGATTCCGAAGAATTGAACACAGCCGAAGAGTGGCCCTTGTATCATGCTCTTACGAAAGTGCTGAAAGTAGCCCTCCTGCATCGTGTAAGCGACTACTATGGCCCTATCCTTTATGATGGTTTCGGCACTGCCGCACAAACTCCCCAGTCTCAGCAGGAAGTTTACAAACGTTTCTTCGAAGACTTGGCAACAGCCATCAATATTCTGAAAGATTATAAAGGCGGCGTATCTTTTGAAAGCGCCGACTTCATGATGCCGGAAGGCAAACGCACGCCTGCACAATGGCTGAAGTTTGCCAACTCTCTCCGCT
Organism: uncultured Bacteroides sp.; assembly: GCA_947071285.1. Lineage (GTDB taxonomy): Bacteria > Bacteroidota > Bacteroidia > Bacteroidales > Bacteroidaceae > Bacteroides. The sequence goes on from CAMTFK010000106.1 coordinate 1,988, forward strand.
TGCGCCTGGCAATGCGTGTATCCAATGTGGACCCCACTTTAGCCAAAGAACAAGCTCAGGCCGCATTAGACGCACAGAATGGCGGTGTATTGGAAACATCTAACGAAACTGTAGGCCAATATGGAATCCGTAACCCGCTGGGTGGTGTTTCCGGTTGGGGCGAAGTATTTATGAACGCCAGCCTGGAGTCTTTTCTGAAAGGATATAACGACCCGCGTTTGAAGTCTTACTTTAATGCCGCGCAAGATGGTAGAGACAATGATGGCAACATTACGCAGACCGTGGCCGGTGTGAAACAACTGACCAGCATCGAAGGCAAGTTTAAAGGTGTGCGCCAGGGAACAGGTGTAGGCGACAACCGTTACTCTACCCACTCACGAACCACCATCACCACCAGCAGCAAGATTATAGTAATGGCTGCTGCCGAGATATGGTTCCTTCGCGCAGAAGCTGCCTTGAGAGGCTTTACCTCCGAAGACGTGGAAAGTTGCTACAAGCAAGGTGTCACCACCTCCTTTGCACAATGGGACGCCAGTGGCGTAAGCGAATATCTGGAAAGTGAAAATACTCCGGCTGATTATGTAGATACATTCGATAAGAACTTTGATGCCAAAGCAACTACCAGCATCACCCCGAAATGGGATAATGCAGCTGATAATGAAACGAAACTGGAAAGAATCATCACCCAAAAGTGGCTGGCTATCTATCCCGAAGGTTGTGAGGCTTGGGCAGAACAACGCCGTACCGGCTATCCGAAACTCTTCAAAGTAGTAGTAAATAACAGTAGTAACACCATCAGTACAGATGAGATGATTCGCCGAGTATTCTTCAATCAGGATTATATTACGAACAACAAGCCGTTGTATGATGCATTGGTTAGCAAGTTAGGCGGTCAGGATACCGGTGGTACACGTCTTTGGTGGGATACCGGAAAGAATAATTTCTAATCCTATTAATATAAAACCAAGGTATAGAATTTTGATTAGTGGTGTTTTCTCCGTATTAGTTACGAGGGAAAGAAGATTGGAAGGAGTAAAGTCATTTGGGGGGCTTTACTCCTTTTCCATTATTAGCCACATCAAGACACGCAAATGGAATCAGTGCACTCAACAAGAAGATAAGTACATAGTCAGTTGAAAAACCTCGTTTACCTTATTCAAAATACCCCGATGCCTTATTCTAAACCTCGTCCCGTAGTTGCAGGCTGTATGGTTTTCAATTGCAGGCTGTATGGCTTCCAATTGCGGGCCGTACAGCCTGCAACTACGGGACGAAGTTTTGGATAGGGCATCGCAGGGTTTTCAATAGGGTAAAAGCATAAAAGAGATAGGGCAAAGGCAAGTTTCCTGCCCATGACAGAAAAGCAGCGGTGTAGGCAAACGATTTGCCTACACCCATACATGAGCTTGCCTACACCACATATCAATCTATAAATGAAAGTATTAAGCCTCCGGGTGTAGGATGTAGGCAAAATCAGCGAAATCTCAAAATTATTTCAAGAAAATACCGATAGTGTCTACTTATAAACCTGTATCGGCAACTCCCCGCGCAATGCTCCCAAAACATTCACAGCAAGTGCCTCCAATTCATCTTCCCCGGGATATACATGCACCGGAGCGAGGAAAGAAACCCGTTCCTTCAAACGGGAGATGACATAATCGGAATGAGCAATCCCCCCTGTCAGCAGAATTGCATCTACTTTGCCGTAAAGCACAACGGCAGCGGCACCCACACTTTTGGCAACCTGATAAATCATAGCATTCAGCACCAGTTCCGCTTTCGTATCTCCGGCTTCTATGGACTGGATAATGGTAGGTATATCAGTAGTGCCCAGATGTGCCGCCAAACCGGCATGACCGGAAATACGCTTCTTCAATTCATCCTTTCTGAAACGATGGGAATAACAAAGGTCAATCAACGGACCGGCAGGCAACGTCCCCGCCCGTTCGGGAGAGAAAGGACCTTCCCCGTCGAGGGCATTGTTCACGTCGATGGCACGCCCGTGGTTATGGGTACCGACGGAAATGCCACCACCCAAATGGCAGATTATCAAGTTCAGGTCTTCGTAGCGGACCGGATGGTCAGGAGAAGCGGCTGTAAGTTCGGCAGCATAGCGGCGGGCAATGGCTCGCTGATTCAGCGCATGCCAGATGGTGATGCGCGGCATCAGGGGCGAACCTGTGATGCGGGCTATCTCATCCAATTCATCCACTACACCGGGATCGGCAATGAAGGCACGGCAACCGGGAAGCAATGCCGCCAGTTCGGCAGCAATGAGACACCCCAAGTTACAGGCATGACTGCGCATGGCATGGGCAATGTCGTCCAACATGGCATCATTCACCTCGTATACTCCGCCCGGAATGGGCTTCAACAATCCTCCACGCCCTACGATGGCATCAAATTCAAAAGGAATGCCATTCTCCTTCAAGGCTTCTATCACCAGATTCTTGCGAAACTCAAACTGATCGATGACACGCGGAAAGTGCGAAAGTTCCTCTACTGAATGGCGGATGTTACGCACCAGAAGCGGAGTTGTGTCTTCGTATACTGCAATCTTCGTTGAAGTAGAACCAGGATTGATAGCGAGGATTTTCATAGTTGGAGGGTTTTTAAATTAAAGTTGTTCTTTACACGTCAGGCATGCCATAGCAATACTGTAATACTTAGACAGTCCGGAATCGCTGCGCGAAGGCAGTACCACCGGACAAACAGGACCTTGCAACAAGCCTGCCATATCGGCATGAGCAAACAGGGAAACGGCCTTATAAAAAGCATTGCCCGATTCTATATTGGGGAATATCAGCACGTCCGCTTCTCCATTGATGGGGGATGCAATGCCCTTTATGTCACCACTTGTTTTCTCGCAGGAAGTCTTCACATCCAGCGGACCGTCAATTATCACATCTCCGAATTCTCCGGCTTCCGCCAGTTCCACGATATTGACATAATCCAGCGAATGAGGGAACTTGGCACTCACCTTCTCCGTGCAGTGGATAAGCGAGATGCGGGGTTGTTCGATACCAAAATGGCGGCAGGTATGTATGGCATACCAAATCATCTCTATACGTTGCTGCAAAGTGGGACGCGGAATAACGGCGGCATCCGAGAAGAACAGCAGCTTATCATACGTAGGAATCTGCATCACAGCCAGGTGGGTGAGTATTTTGCCTTTGGGTAACAAACCTTTTTCCTTGTCGAGAATAGCGCGCAAGAGGTTATCGGTATTGATAATCCCTTTCATCAGAATGTCTGCCCCACCCTCACGGACAATGCGGACAGCTTCGCGCGCCGCCTCATCAGAATCTTCGATATGCACAGTCTTGACATATTGAGGATATTTCTTCAATGTGGGATATTTTTCCAGAATGGCAGAGTCGCCAATCATCAGGAATTCGGCAATCCCCTCTTCCAAAGAGCGGGCAATGGCGTATTCCGTATTGGGGTCATTGGCACAGACTACTGCAATACGTTTCCTCTTGTTCAAGGATTTCAAATGCGAGGTCAGTTCATCAAAGCTTCGAATAGGTTCCATAACGTTAGATTTTTAGCAAATATCAGAAAAAATGTCGAGAAATACAGCATGATACATCAGGAAATTTCAGACAATATATATCAATTTGACATTACCGACCACTTTTTCCGACTTACCGGCTCTCTCTTATTTAACATCTCTTGTGTGCGTTTTGCTTAATCTGACGTCAGAATTGAGTTATTTTGTGTACTTTTGTCCCCATACACAACATGTAGAATTATGAGCAGCCTTATTTTTCCGCCATACGTACAAAAAGGTGATCGCGTCATCATCCTTTCTCCTTCCAGTAAAATAGACAAGTCTTTCTTGAAAGGAGCCAAAAAGCGTTTAAAGTCTTGGGGACTGGATGCTGTGGTGGCGAAACATGCCGGAAGTTCAAACGGGACTTACGCAGGCAGTATCAGGCAACGCGTGGAGGACTTGCAGGATGCTCTGGACGATGATAAAGCGAAAGTTATTTTGTGTAGCCGTGGCGGATATGGAGCAGTACATTTGTTGGGGAAGCTGGATTTTACGCGTTTTCGTGAACATCCCAAATGGCTGATTGGTTTCAGTGACATCACTGCATTGCACAATGTGTTTCAGCAGAATGGCTTTGCTTCCCTTCATGCCCCGATGGCTCGCCATCTGACAGTAGAAAACGAAGAGGATTTCTGTACGCTGGCGCTTAAGGATATCCTGTTCGGGCACTTCAATTCTGAGATGGCGGAAGCAGTACTGACTTCAGAGAACAGTTTCAGCTATATCTGTCCGGGACATAAGCTGAACCACAAGGGAATTGGCAACGGTATTCTGAGAGGCGGCAATCTGTCTGTGTTTTATGGACTGCGAGGCACGCCTTATGATATTCCCGCAGAAGGAACAATCCTTTTTATAGAAGATGTAGACGAACGCCCGCACGCGGTGGAACGTATGATTTATAATCTGAAACTGGGCGGTATATTAGAAAAGCTCTCCGGTCTTATCATCGGACAGTTCACAGAATACGAAGAAACCAAATCTTTAGGTAAGGATTTATACGGGGCTATAGCCGACCTGGTGAAAGAATACGACTATCCTGTCTGCTTTAACTTCCCGGTGGGGCATGTCACGATGAACCTACCCATGATAAACGGAGCGGCAGTAACCCTGGAAACCGGGAAAAAAGAAGTGAAACTAAGTTTTAATTTAGATAAAGAATGAAACGGAATTATACTCTCATCCCTTTATGCCTGGCATTGCTTGCATTCATAGCATGTAGCAACAACGCCAAGAAGGCAAGCGACGACACTGAGGCGACCACCAAAGAAGTTGTCAATGTTCCCCAGTTCAATGCGGACAGTGCTTACCAGTATGTGAAAGCACAAGTGGACTTCGGTCCACGCGTTCCCAATACGAAAGCGCATGTGGATTGTGGCAATTATCTGGCAGACAAGTTGACGGAGTTCGGCGCTAAAGTCACCAGCCAATATGTGGATTTACCCGCCTACACCGGTACGTTGCTGAAAGCACGCAACATCATCGGTTCTTACAAGCCGGACACGAAAAAGCGCATCGCTCTCTTTTCCCACTGGGACAGCCGTCCGTGGGCAGATGCTGACCCGGACCCAAAGAATCATAATACTCCGATCTTAGGGGCTAATGACGGTGCCAGCGGCGTAGGTGTATTGCTGGAAATAGCACGCCACTTGCAAAAGCAGTTGCCTGAACTGGGTATTGATATTATTTTCGTAGATGCTGAGGATTATGGCGCACACCGTGCTTACAATGGTCCGCATAAAGAAGAATATTGGGCGCTTGGTTCACAATATTGGGCACGCAATCCGCATGTGCAGGGATATAATGCACGTTTTGGCATATTGCTGGATATGGTAGGCGGTAAAGGTGCAGAGTTCCGTTATGAAGGCTTATCGCATGATGTGGCTCCCAATGTGAATGAAAAGGTTTGGAAAACAGCCAATGCTTTAGGTTTCGGGCGCTACTTTGTACAAAAAGAAGGCGGCACAGTTACTGATGACCATACATTCATCAACGAATATGCCAAGGTTGCAACTATCGATATTATTCCTTATTATCCGGAAGGTGATTTCTTTGAGCACTGGCATACCGTGAAAGATGATATGGATGCTATCGATAAAGCCACCCTGCAAGCAGTAGGGCAAACTGTAATGCAAGTGATTTACAGTGAGAAATGATTATGTTAGAAATGATAGACAATATCAGCTTTAAAGAATGGGTTGGTCATTTGAAGCAACATATACGCCAATCCCAGATAAAAGCTGCCATAAAAGTCAATAGTGAACTCCTTCATCTTTATTGGGAAATGGGTTATGAATTATCTAAGCCACGAATAGAATCAACCTATGGAAGTAGTTTTTTCAGTAACCTTAGCAAAGAACTAATGTCGGAGTTCCCCCACATGAAAGGTTTCTCAAAGCGCAATCTCTATTTGATGCGACAATGGTACCTGTTTTATAATCAGTCCAATACAATTGTGCAACAAGTTGTTGCACAATCCGATTCTTTCTTTTTTTCCGTTCCATGGGGACATCACTGTTACATCATTGCCCGATGCAAAACACCGGAAGAAGCCATATTCTATCTTAATAAAACAGTAGAAAATGGATGGAGCCGCGGTATGCTTCTCAATTTTCTGGATGTCAATCTCTACCAGGCACAAAGAAAATCCATCAATAATTTTTCCAGATACTTGCCCGAGCCGCAAAGTGAATTAGCACAGGAAACTTTAAAAGACCCTTATAACTTTGATTTTCTTACACTCACTGAAGGGTATAAAGAACGTGAGCTAGAAGATGCCCTAACTAATAATATTACAAAATTTCTATTAGAACTGGGAAAAGGGTTCGCGTATGTAGGACGACAATACCCTATAACAGTTGGGAATAACTCATTATTTATAGACTTACTGTTCTATCATTTAGAACTACGCTGCTATATTGTTATAGAGCTAAAAGCCGTTAAGTTTGAAGCTGAATTTACTGGTAAATTAGGGCTATATGTCTCAGCCGTTAATCACCAAATGAAGAAAGCTACAGATAACCCGACTATCGGATTAGTTATTTGTAAAAGTAAAGACGACATTATAGCCCAATATTCACTGGAAAGCAGTAGCCAACCTATAGGGATATCTGCTTATGAACTTTCAAAACTAATGCCCGAGAATATAAAAAGCCAACTTCCAAGCATTGAAGAAATAGAAGCATCTCTGAAAGAGACTAAAGAATAGTAAAAACAAATCATCAAACAAATAAAAATAATATGAGTATCAACGAATTGCAAGACGAAGTAATAGCCGAATTCAGCGACTTTGACGACTGGATGGACCGCTATCAACTCCTCATAGACTTAGGAAACGAGCAGGAACCGCTCGACGAAAAATATAAAACGGAACAGAATCTTATCGAAGGTTGCCAAAGCCGTGTATGGCTACAAGCTGACGAAGAAGCCGGAAAGGTTATCTTCAAAGCGGAAAGCGATGCTCTGATTGTGAAAGGTATTATCTCATTACTGATAAAAGTACTCTCCGACCATACACCGGACGAGATACTGAATGCCGACCTTTATTTCATTGATAAGATAGGACTGAAAGAACACCTTTCGCCTACTCGCAGCAATGGTTTGTTGTCTATGGTGAAGCAGATGCGGATGTATGCACTTGCTTTCAAGGCGAGAAAAGGTAATTAGTGATTAGTGGTTAGTGATTAGTGATTAGTGGTTAGTGATTAGTGATTAACCGCTGGCAAAGCGCAGCCTGCTAATCACTAATCACTAACCGCTAATCACCATCTACGTATTCCAGAATATCTCCCGGCTGGCAATCCAGAATTTTACAAATAGCTTCCAGTGTAGAGAAACGGATAGCTTTTGCCTTTCCCGTTTTCAGAATAGATAAATTAGCAGGTGTAATGTCCACCTTTTCGGCCAGTTCTCCCAAAGATATCTTTCGTCGAGCCATCATTATATCAAGGTTTACTATAATCATATAAATCATTTTTTATCAAGGTTAGGATTAAATGGTCAGGTCTTGTTCTTCTTTCATCTTCACACCTACGGCAAATATCTCGGTAAAAAGAACAAGGACCACTAACAAAATCCAATCAGCAGACATACTGAAATCTTTTATCTCATATCCTGGTAAACTTACCTGTTTCACCACTTCAACATAATTCAGCCATTCCATCAACGCATTCAAGATGCTATAGGCTAATAAAGAATAAGTGAACACACGCATTCTCACCACATTGTCATGAGTAAACACATTGCGCTTCGATATGGAAATTAAAACCCTTATCAAGCAATAAATTCCGGCAAGAATAGCCAAAGCAGCAAATGCACCAAAGCAAAACACAATACTACTCCAGGTCGACGGAACAATAGCCACACTTACTTTATCTATTTTGTAGGGAAGATTCTCATTCATTATACTATTGTGCAATGAGTCCAAATTGGTTGTTTCCAGAGGTCTCACCTCTACAGGAACAGCTTCGGGGGTATATAAGGACGGACTTTCCGCACGGGCACTTTTACATCCTGCCAGAAAGCTGTCACGTTCTTCTTGCCAGCCGGCAGTAAAAGAGATTACAAAATCTCCTACAATCACCAGCATCGCTAATATTCCCAATATTCTAAATTTTTTCATAATCGTATTGTTTCATTAAATCGTCAAATCCTGTTCTTCCTTCATTCTCAATCCGATAGCAAACACTTCCGCCACAATCAAGGCAGAAAGTCCCAATACCAGTGAAGTGATATGCACCATATCTGCCATACTCAATGAATAGCCCGTTACAGAAAATACTTTTCCTACATTATAGAAACTCAGAAACGCAGTAAAAAAAGTGCATGCGAAACTAATAATAAGCAATACCCCTAAACGCCTGAGCCGCCGGACATTCTTCCAATTGAATATATCGGATTTATTGATCGATACAATAAGACGGATAAAGAGCACCACAGCCCAGACAATGGCGACATAGTCTGCAATAAGGATCAAAAGAGAAATGATTCTCGATAAGACACTCGGTTGGGTATTCACACTGACAATCATTTGCCCGTAAGCAGCAGGTACATATTCACCGGATTTCTCATTATAAACGGAATCAATCAGAATTGCACCACCCAAATCTTTAGGCACTAACTGCACGACTTGCAAATTAGTCATCTCTTCCCTTTCTTTCACGTCAATCTTGGAATCAAAGCCTTTCTCAATACCGGCTTTAATTCCCATGCCTACATAATAGGTGGTTTCCAAAACCGAATAACCCAGCACAAACAATACGATCACGCAAAGAATATTCAATCTCCTTTTCATACTTTAGTAGTTGTATTAGATAATTTATAAGTGTTCATCATTCTCCAGGAAAGCATAAACAATAGTACGGAAACTACCAGACTAATTATGTATGCCGGCTCTCCAATTAAATCGGAAGTATAGTCCACATCCGGAAACTTTAAACTAAGATAAACAGAAAGACAGTTATTCATGATGTGAATCAGAATACAAGGTATCAAACTGTGTGTCCTGTAATAAATCCATGCGAGGACAAAACCAATCAATGTAGCTCCTACAATCTGCACCGGATTCATGTGGAAAATGCCAAACAGTAAGCCGGATATTAAAATAGCTACCACCGGACTGTATTTCTTCAACAGAACTTTAGTAATTGCTCCCCTGAACAACAATTCTTCAAGAATAGGCCCCAGTATCCCCACACAGAGAATACCCAACCAACCGGACTGCAAAACATTAATGGTGTCACTCAGAAAGTCCGGGAGGAACGTGAGATGGGACATCAAGAAATCAATCATAAAAATCATGGAAATGCCCATTATGGCGCTCCAGAATAAATAGGATGCAGATACAGGTGAATACAATTGCTTGTCACCGGTCAGATAACCCTGCCACCACAAATAAATCAGCATAAACACAAACCCAGCCAATAAAGTGGGAGCTAAAGCAAACTCATTCGCCTTTTCCACAGTGCCATATTCTATGTGCGCATAGATCATAGTAAATGGGGTCACTGCCAATGCTCCGAGAATTTGCATCGCCAAGTAAATAAGAACCAGTTTTATTGCCGTTTTCATTGTTGTCTTTTTCTAAAAAGTCTGCAAAGATACTATTTTCTCTTTCAAATTATCAAGCTGCAGCTCCCATACCACAAAGAACAGCCATCAACATGGAAAGGGAAATCACTAACAAAGAAATACTCATAAATGCCTTTTTCATAATCATCAACCTTTATACGTTTTGTTATTCAATAATAATTTATCGTTTTTCGATATGCAAATAAAGGGGGATTTTTTGAAACAAACAAGTAAAACAGAAAATATTTATCGAAAAACAATAAAATAAGTATGTTTTTCGATAATAATGCAGAAAATATTAAAGATAACGGGAAGCATCCTCAGCATCTTTATAAAGCTGAGCTATAAGTTCGTCTATGGAATCGAACTTCAATTCGGGACGCAGATAGCGGACAAAAGAAAGGCGAATGTGCTGTTCGTAAATGTCCGAATGGAAATTAAAGATATTCACTTCAATGCTACGGTCGGTGCCATTAGCCATTGTAGGACGGTAGCCGATACTAAGCATGCCGCCATAAGTCTGCCCCGCAACAGTGACACGAACAGCATATACCCCATCTGAAGGAACCAATTTATCAGGATTTTCCACCCGGAGGTTAGCAGTGGGGAAACCTATTTTACGTCCGACACGATAGCCGCTTACCACCGGACCGTTCAAAAAGTAATCATAGCCCAGGCAATCGGCGGCTTCCGAAACATTGCCTTCCAATAACAGTTGGCGGATGACGGAGGAACTTACCGCAGTTTCCTTATTTATATATGCACGGGCAAGAATAACTTTTATCCCCAATTCCTGTCCATAGCGCACATAGTCATCAAACCCTTCGCTACGGTTGTGTCCGAAACGATGGTCGTAGCCTATGACAAGAGCACGTATGTTATAATGATTACGAAGGAAAAGCATAAACTCCCGTGCCGACAATATAGCAATTTCGGGAGTAAAATCAAGCATCATGCAGTAATCCAAGCCGGTTTCAGTAAGTAAGGAAACCTTTTCTTCATATGTAGTCAGTAGTTCGGGGCGATACTCCGGCTGCACAACTTTGCGCGGATGCACCGGAAAAGTCACCACCCCCGAAGCAAAACCACATGCAGAAGCTGCTTCGCGCACCTGTTCTATCAGGTAGCGATGTCCAAGATGTACTCCATCAAAAAAACCGATGGTGGCAACACAAGGCCGGGGAAGTACTTCCGGTATGTTACGAAGCAACTGCATTTCAATTTTCAACTAAATAAATGGCTCCAATCTTCACACGCTTGGGGCGTATAGGTAGAAATACCCAAAGTTTCTGCAACACGACAGTTCTCAACGGAATCATCTATAAAGAAAGTCTCTTTAGGATCTATGCCCGTTTCATCCAGCAATCTCTGGAAAATAGCTACATCAGGCTTTGCCATTTTCATTTCATAAGAAAGGAAAATTCTCTCAAAGTAATCTTCCACCCGAAAAGCCTTATAGTGGAAAGCGTGTTTGCACGACCACTTCCAGTGAATGTCGTTGGTGTTGCTCAACAAATAAACCACGTACTTCTCACGCAGTTTCAGCAGCAAGTCCAATTTATAGGTAGGAATACCTCCCAGAAAACTATTCCATGCAGCATCTATACGGGCATCAGTCACTACCTTCCCTATTTGTTCACGAATCGCATTCCGGAACTCTGCACTGGTAATCAGCCCTTTTTCATGTTGCAAGAAAAAACCTTGCTGATGACAGACATCAAGCATAGCCTCCACATTAGGCAAGCCTAACTTTGCGAAATTCTCAATACAACGCTGGCGGTCCAAGTCAATCAATACGCCGCCAAAATCAATAATAAGGTTTTTAATTCCTTTTTCTTTCATTTCTATTTTTGTGTTAAACGCCGGATGAAACGCATCGCCTCACCTACCCAAAGCACCAGTGAAGAAGAAGCGATAATAATCACCCATGTGATTAAATCAAGCGGTTCGGTACGGAATACAGCACCACCAAACTGTACAATAAGGAATTGTCCCACCAGAATGGCAAGTATAATCAGTTCCATACCATACGATTTGGAAATCCCTTTGAAAGCCGAGTCTGTAGTACCAAACACGCGGGCATTGAAAAGGTTCCAAAATTGAAGCATTACGAAGAATGTGAAGAATATGGTCAAACGTTGTACAGTCATACCGCCCTCGGCATGATTAAACCAGTACAACATACCCATAAGTATAACCAGGAAAACAACTCCTGTTCCCAAGATAGATGAACGCATTGCCTTGGATATAATAAAGTCGCTACTACTGCGCGGTTTCTCTTTCATCACACTCTCACTGGGAGGAATGGATGCCAGTGCCAGAGCAGCAAACGTATCCATAATAAGATTTACCCAAAGCATTTGAGTCACCGTAAGCGGTAATTCCGTACCAATCAGCGAGCCAAGCAGCACAATGAGCAAAGCTACAAAATTAATGGTCAACTGGAAGACGA
>CAMTFK010000107.1 GCA_947071285.1 uncultured Bacteroides sp.
AACCCCACTATCCTCTTCGTCGGCAGCGTCAGATGTGTATAAGAGACAGTCTATGTACGATACTATTTCATCATAGGCACTTCTTTTTTAGGGTTAATAATTTACTTCTTAGCACTTTTATTTTCATCTATATAGATTATATATTCTTCTATTCTGTATTTTAAGCGGTTATCTGCAGTTATCATTCGCAATATTTGTTCCAGATTCTCACCCCGTAGGAAGTCTCCGGTTAAAACGATATTCTCAATATTAGGAGAAGTTATATGGATATGGACATTGAAAATACGTTCAAGCTGTTTGGTGATTTCTTTCAGAGGAAGTGCCCTGAAATAATATGCCCCGTTCCTCCACGATGTATAATGAGTAATATCTACGTTACGCGTAGTCAGGGAATGATTGTGCTTATCATAATATGCCTGTTCTCCGGGGGTGAGGAAAATCCTGTTCTTTTTGTCTTCGCTCTGCACCTCCACCTTTCCTTCTGATAAAGAGACTTCAATCCAATCATCTTCTTCATAGGCTTTTACATTGAATTGAGTACCCAATACTTCGATGCTTATCCGGTCAGCTTTCACAATAAAAGGATGTCCCGCATCATGGGTGACCTCAAAAAAGGCTTCTCCTTTTATTTCAACTTCCCTGTTCTTCGCAACAAAAGCACTGGGATAAGTGATGGTGGTTCCTGCATTCAGAACAACCTTACTCCCATCAGGCAGAGTAATCGCCGACAGCATACCGAATGGGTTGGACATTTCTATCTGCTGACTATTTATCTGATTAAAACCTTCTCTATAGGAGAAGTAACCGGTTATTCCCAATAGAATAGCAATAGAAGCAGCTACCGTGCTGATTTTTAAAATACGACGGATGTATCGGCTCCTGTTTATCCGTTTATTAACTTCTTGCAGGATGCCGGACTTCATTTCTTCCTTCTTTTTTTCAATGTCAGAAGAAAGCTTCATTTCACTAATCAGTTGCCGGAAGCTACGATTATCATGAGTCGAACGGCTCCATTCTTCTAACGTCGCTTTCTCATGGTCACTGATATCATGAATCAATTCATTCCGTAGAATGTCAATAGGGTTGTTTTCCTCGCTCATAATTATTGTTTCTAAACGGAGGAGTACACTCGATCAGATTTCATTTAAAAGAAACCTCACGTTTTTCATTTCTTTAACTAATGACAGGAAAGAAGAGGGACCATAATAGGGAGAGAGTAAGGTCGGGATAATAGGGTTTGATTTGTTTGATGATCTTTTCTATAGCAATTTTCATTTGTACGCGTACTGTGTTTTCCGAGATACAAAGTTTCTCTGCAATTTCTTTGGGTTTCAATCGTTCTTGGCGGGCCATCAGGAAGATTAGACGGCATTTTTCGGGCAGTTTGCCAATGATTTCCCCCAACAACTGCTCCATTTCTTTATAAGAGATTTTATCATGGGGGGATTCTTCTTCTGTTATTTCTAACTGAACCGATAATTCATCCAGTGAAACATGGTTATGTCTACCTATTTTTTTATTGTAACGCGTCACTTCATTTCTTACGGATATAAATAAATAAGTTTCCAGGTTTTCTATATCCTTTAGTCTTTGGCGTGATTGCCATACAGCAAAGAACACATCTGCAACTACTTCCCGGCAAGACTCAGTGTCTTTCAAGAAATAATAAGCGTAACGAAACACCTGGTCATAATACATTTCATAGAATATATTAAATGCGAGTGTGTTTTCCTCTTGAATCATTTCCAAGAGGCTATGGATATCTTTTGCATCTTTCATCGATTCTAATTTACAGAACAAACTTACATAAAAAGATGGATTCCTGAGAGTATTAGATAATTCTGAGAGACAAAGATATAAATGATTATTTTTGCTTCCAAATTTAATTCGTGTGGATTGAAATAAAACATATCCTCATTATTACAGTAAAAGCAGCTTGCCTACACCCGGGTGTTAATAAGAAGAAGTATTAATAAAAAGCAGCATTTGATTTAAAGAAAGCAGGCGAAAGAATAGACAAAACATTTTTTTTCGTATATTTGAGAGATAATACTATCTACTAATGCTCACAGACATGAAGAAGATATTTCTCGTTGCAATTATCTGCACAAGCCTCAGCGCTTTCGGCCAAACCGCCAACGAGCGGGCAGCAAGCTACATGAATCAGGCAAACTGGTTTGAGTTGCAACAGGAATTTGCCCTCAATAAAGACTCGCTGGACCCTTTCCTGCAAGACTTTGGACAAGCATTGCTATGCAACTTCTTCAACCGCCCCGAAGCTGCCTGCGAAGTTATCAGCAAATTGCTGGCCGAACAACAGGAGAATATGGGATTTGAAAATACAGCTTCCATGATTTACCTTCTCACCGAAAACCTGAGCAAGCAGGGAGCAAACGACCAGGCCGCCGAAACTCTGAAAAATTTCTGCGACCAACTGGAAGGGCAGGTGGACAGTGCCTTTCTTGCCGGATACCGGGTAAAAGAAAAAGAATATCGTGTTTTGTCCGGCTATGCCTTATATCAATGGGAGAAACCGGAGACGGATTTAGTGCTACCTATCCGCATAGACAGTGTAGGCAAGAGCGGTTCGGGAGCTACCACCATAACTCTGGAAGGAAGTGTGAATGGAAAAGAACAGAACTTTACGCTGGATACGGGTGCAGGCGTCAATGTAGTTACCCCCGAAATAGCGAAAGCCTGCGGCATGAAGATACTGGATGTAGAAATCACGGCAAACGGAGTAGGTACGGGAAGCGGACAACTTGCCATTGTCGAAGAGATAAAACTCGGTTCCCTCGTGATGAGAAATGTCCCTTTCTATCTGCTGGATATGAAAACCGGGGAAGAAAAGGCCGACCGCTACATGAAACATCTGGAAGCCATCATCGGACTGCCTATCCTCAATCAGCTTCAAGAAGTTAAACTGGATTTCCGCACCAACCGCCTGACTATTCCCAAAGAACTGACTCCTGCACCGGGTTTTGCCCCGAACATTTGTTTTACAGGAAAAAATATTCTTGACCTTGAAGTAGTATATGACCATGAATTACTACGGATGAACTTCGACAGCGGCTCCGGTCTCAGTCAGTTGAATTACGATTACTTTGAACGGCATAAAGACCGCATTGAACGAATAGCAGAAATGGACTCAATGGGAATTGGCGGTTTCGGCGGGACAACACGGGTCTGTATCTATAATTTGCCGGGGGCATGCTTCCAGATAGGCGAGTATACAGGATGCACCGACAGTATCAGTGTAGTGGCAACGCCTGAACAAAGTGGACTTCACTTCGCCGGAGATGGAATTATAGGAATGGATATATTCCGGAGTTTCAGCACGGTTACAATCAATCTGAAGGATATGTTCGTGAAGACGACGCCACGGATACAAGGAGCGAATGCAATGATATACGACCCTAAAAAGCTGCATCTGAATATACAGGAAAAGGACCTGAAAATAACAGACGTACTATTAGGAATAACGAGTTTCTATCTGGATTGGTGGAACTCACGCCGCTAAAATCATCTTCTGCGACGCCCGAACAAGTCTTTTATTCCGTCAAGATCGAAACCTAACGTAAAGCGGAGTGTCTGGTCGAGCGGATTGCTCTGCGCCGTAGATACCAGATAAGCTGCATCCAGCGAGAACACACTCATTTTGAAACCTGCACCAAACGAGAAGTACTTACGGTTTCCCTTATTTTCATGCTCCCAGTGATAGCCGCCACGAACGGAGAACTGTTCGTGATAGGTATATTCCAAACCCAATGACCACTGTATCTCCTGCAATTCTTCCTTGAAACCACCGGGGGCGTCACTGAAAGATTTAAAGATACCTTTAATGGGTGAAATATCATTGTAGTCACGATCCAGACGTTCTTCATATTCTTCCTGCGACTCATCTTCTCCCCGGACAGGACGGGTGGGAACCATATATTTATTAGCATCAAAGCTGACTCCAATCGTATTGTAATCATCTATCGGAAACAGTAAAGAAGCTCCCAAGCGCAGGTTGGTAGGCAGGAACTGACTGGTATTGCCGCTATCATAAGAAATCTTCGTACCGATATTAGAGGCATTCAGTCCGAAAGAAAGCATGCACTCGCGCTGCGCTAAAATAATATAATTGGTATAATAGAACGCAATATCAGCAGCAAAGGCTGAACCGGCAGAAACCTCTTCATCTTCCCTATACGCCAAATCAGAATAGATATACCGCAAAGCAACAGCCGCAGAGAAGCGTTCGGAAAGCATACGGGAGTAAGCTACATCTACCGCCATTTCATAAGGCTTGATAGAATAGCCCGGGGAATTGGCATCCTGATACCCTACAGGAACCTCACCCAAAGAGAAGTAACGCAGTGAACCACTGACGGCCTGATAGTCTCCGATACGATAATAGCCCGCTACATACGCCAAGTCAATATCATTCACCAACTTCCGCAACCAGGGGGTATATGAAACTGCTACTCCGGCACGGCTGATAGTGAACGGGTACTTTGCAGGGTTCCAATATTGGGAATTTACGTCCGGGTCGGTTGCTGCACCGACGTCTCCCATACCGCCACCACGGGAATCGGGGGCAATGCCTAAAGAGTTGACGCCAGTATTGACAGGGTTAAACTGGTTCTTATCTTGTGCAAAAAGACTTACGGACAAGAGAGCTATGATAGATACTATGATAAATTTCTTCATACAGTGTTATTTTATGGGACTGTCTTAATAAAACTGCAAACAGCCTCATTTATTGTGACAGGATAATGATTTTCTGCGCTTTCGTACTTTCACGGCTACCATCGGAGACAATGGAAGCACGGTACAGATATACACCGGGTGCCAGGCGTTGTCCGCCATTGCTGCATAAATCCCATTCTATATAATAAGTTTGTCCCTCGGATATACCCTTTTCAAGGTGTGTCCACAATTCCCGCCCGGAAAAATCATATACCGACATACGCACGGCAAGCGTAGAGCCGGGACGATTATGCGATAGAACAAATGTTGTGTTCTCCCTTGCAGGGCTCTGCGTACAAATCACAGAGAAAAGGTTGGGTCGCAAGCCGCGAACGACTTCAAAATCCAGTGTCTTTGTAGAAGAGTTATTCAGCAAATCCCAGGCACGGAATGAAAGAGTATGCTTCCCTTCGGCAAGGTCGGGCACAGAGAAGTACACCATCCCCCGGGTATAATCTCCGGCTGTGGAAGTATAGTAATCATTCAGATTATAAGTCAGCACTGCACTACCGTCAATGCAGAGCGAAAGGTCGTGCCCAATGCCGTTGCCCACCGTATTGATACCGTCAGCATCTTCCAGTTCCGCCACAAACAGAGGTGTATTATTGGTTTGTCCGCCGGACTGGAAATCCGGGGTATTCAGATAAATCGTCATTTTAGGGCCTAAAGTATCCGAAGAAATCTCGTCGGCTGTGCCCCCTACCAGAAAGTGGTCAAAATATCCTCCCGCTTCATTAGTCCGGTCTGCATTCAGAGCATAAAGACTCAACAAACCTTCTTCATCCGAATAATTGATATCCAGCGGCATAGGGAAAGTAAATTCAAAACGCCCCCGACGAACGGAGTCACTGCCGGAGAAGAGTGTTTTGCTGCGCTCGGTATAAGTGTAAGCCCCCTCGCCCCGATTGTCAAGCGTGGTAACCTGCTCTTTACTGTCGAGCACAGTAGGGTGCACTGTACCGGTAAAGTCCTCTGCCGGATTACCCTCAGGAGTTAGAATATGTCCTTTGACGGTAATCTTGCTGCCAGCTTTCGCTTGCGGATAGACGGCACCTTCTTCTGCCACATTCACTCCTGCAAATTCATCTATTTGTACCTGATAATCAGGATATGCCAAAGTCAGGGCAGGATCGCCAATAAGGGAAAAATTCAGTTTATTCTTATCGTTCGCCAACGCCTCATCGCATTTGGAGAGGCGCATAATGTCTCCCAATCGGAGACGCTTACCTTCGGGACGGGAAAAGATGTGACGAAGGAAAGCCTGGTTCAGGGCGGAGTTCTGCGGAGCATATACCACACGGGAGGTGGTGAGCAAGGCAATGGCACCACCTTTGGCATTCAGAAAGGCCTGTTCGCCTGCTGAAGTCTGTATATCGTCAAAGCGGGTGAAGTCGCAGGTAGCTGTTATCCACAAAGGAAGACGAGAAGAAGACATTTTGGTGATGTCGTTGGTTGTCAACAGGTTTTCTGCTGCCCAGGCGGAGGTGCTTCCATGTCCTGTGTAGTTGACTACCAACATTCCTTTATCGAACATTTGCAGAAGACGCTTCGTTGCATCAGGATACGTTTCTCCCGTAGCAGAAGCCTCACGACGGAAAGCATCGGCATAAATACGGTTGACAAGCAGGGAGGGATAATTCCGTTCAGTATAACTTGCCAGTATTTCAGATTGGGAGATGTGCATGTTCTTATCTCCATCATCGGATACATAACAGACGGTATGCTTCCAGGGACCTGCATGCTTATTTTCCATATAAGCAATGGTCTTGTCTACAGCCGCTTTTGCTTCAGCAGCCGTGCGGACAGGGAAACGTCCGATGCCGATATCCAACATGGCAGCCGTCAGATTATCACCTTCTTCATCATCCAGAAAGCCGAAGTAGTCATCGGTCACATAGGAACTGGTTTCTTCGATAGAGTTCTCCGATTGATAGGAGAGCAGATAATTATCCGGAGGGTAGTTTTTCCAGGAAGAGGTCAGCATGCGGTTGTCATAGCTGCAATCTCCAAAGAACAACAAGTATTTAGGACGTTCGGTAGCTTTAGGGAAACGGTCGTAGAGCATCTTCATCAAGCGGCGGTAGGCTGTTCCGTCCGGCGTTCCGGAAGAGAATTCATTGTAGATTTGCGGAGCAGGAATGACTGCAACAGACATTCCGTCCTTTTCACGATGTGCCTGTGCCAATCGTTCTGCTTGTGTCATCAGGTCGGTCCGGTCGGGAGAGATGATAATCATATCGGTTGCTTCCAGCGAATGCAGGTTCTGGTTGGCAATGCCGCCCACAGATTCTACAGTTTCAAAGCCTGTTGCTTCGGGAGTGACAGCTACAAACTCACGCAATTTCCCCGCAGGAATGGTGAATGTATAGGTACCATCGGCAAAACGTCCCTCTATTCTACTGATATTTGCAGGGTCGGTCACATCCCAGATAATGGTGGAGGCTGTGGCACCGGATAGCACGAATGTGGTTTCCTTATTGATAGAAGCCAGAGAACGGAAAGTAAGATAGGGAGCGTTCAGAGTAAGTTCACGGGTGTAGTTTAAGGCGATATAATCCAGACGGCCCGATGTTCCCGACGGACGGGTATGAGTGACGGTTACTGTGGCAGTCTCCGAATTTGTTCCCCGCCAAGAGGTATTTATGATAGCAGAAGTAGCTTTCGTATAATACTGGTTATCGGATGAAATAGATGCTAACGAAGCGCTGCCTTGTGCCACACCATCCACCGAAACAGCATAGGAAGTAGGCACTCCAATGGAACGGGCGGCAAATATAGTAGTCAGATATCCCGTCCCTCCAGGTACAATGCCCGGCAAATGCAAGGTATAGTTTTTCGTATTTCCTGTAACATAATCGTAGTCTTCATAAAGCTCCCTGCCGGTATTGGCCCAGCTATATGCATCTTTCTCATAAAGAGCATAAGAGTTGAATGTAGTCAGTCGGTTGGCAGCAGTGCCTTGTAAAGAAGGTAGCACTTCGGTTTCCATTTCCGGAATATCATCCCGGTCGGTCAGGAAATAATATCCTTCATCAGAATAGAAGTTACGTTCGCGGACAAAATAAGAGTTTTTGGTATCAGGCTTCCAGGAAACAGTGCCACGTGCATAAAACAACACACCATCCGACAAACGCAGCAAGGGGACTTCCGGCAAATCAGCCGCCGGATGTTCACTGAAACGTTGGGACAGTAAATAGCCGCCATACCCGAATACCCGCACTCTCTCCGGTCTTGAAAAGCCCATCTTCTTCAATTCGGCATTCGTAATCTTAAAAACTCCGGTGTTCCGGACACGTATCTTTGTCCAACGACCGGAGGAAAGAAGTGAATTAGTACAGTCTTTCAGAGAAGTTTTAGTTGAGGAGATTGCAGTGCTTCGGGTGGTTGTTCCCTCTCCCATACCCTCTTTCTTCGGGAAAGATTTCACCGATAATTTAAAAGAATTCAGTCGCTGATAACTACCTTCCCGATAGACCACGGGGACAAAGTGTATGGAGAGGAAACCGCGATGTGCGGAGACTTTGATGAACGAAGTAATCTGCGGAGATACCGGCAGACCTTCCTTAAAGGACATGTCTTCATCTGAAAATCGGTGCAAACTGTCGAGTCGCATTTCTAAAGCCACCACCTCGCCCTTGTTTAATCTCTGGTATTCAGGAAACTCTATTTCAACTTGATAAGTAAAAGAACGGAAATCATCCTTCAATGGGAGTTCTCGCGTCACTACGGGAAGCGTTTGCACGGACGGCAATTCCTGCCAGTTCAGCGTAACGAATTCCTGCGCCGAAACCGGAAGAAAGAGAGCAATAAAGCAACAAAGCAACCAGCAACGTTTAATGAACATATATTAATAAATTGACTCAACGAATATAAAAGTCGAGCAACTTATCTTCTCCGAGGTATCCTTGTAAATGCTGTCCTATCTGTACCGGACCTACGCCTGCGGGAGTTCCCGTAAACAACAGGTCGCCAATTTTCAGCGTCATGAAGCGGCTGACGTATGCTATAATCTCATCCACCTTGAAAAGCATATCCGAGGTATTTCCGTGCTGCACTTCCCGTCCGTCTATTTCCATACGGAAATCGAGTTGCTGCACATCACCTCCTGCCTGTTCCAAAGGGACAAATGTACCTATAGCCGCCGAATTGTCGAACGCTTTGCAGAGTTCCCAGGGATTGCCCACCTCGCGGAACTTGCGTTGCAAATCACGCGCTGTAAAGTCGATGCCTACTGTCACCGCGTCATAGTAACGGTTTGCAAACCGCGGTGCAATATTCTTTCCCAAACGGCAGATGCGTACCACCACTTCAGTTTCATAATGAACCTCATCCGAAAAATCGGGAATAAAGAAAGGCTTTCCGTCTTTCAATATCGCCGAGTCGGGCTTCATGAAGATAACCGGCTCTTTATTTACTAACGTATGCCCCAGCTCTTTATTGTGCAGTGCATAGTTCATTCCAACAGCAATAATCTTCATTATTTGATTTCGTTAAAATTCAGGCGGTTGAACATCACCGCCAAATGAGCATATAGAGAAGTATTCTGGACAACGATATTTTCCGGCACGCGGATACGGAAAGGGGTAAAATTCCACACTGCTTTAATGCCGCCGTCTATCATTGTATCCGTAATCCGTTGGGCTATCTCGATGGGTACGGTCAGTACGCCGATATTCACATCGTATTCGTGCATCTTCTGCTCAAAATCGTCAGAATGGAAAATTGGAATACCGTTCAGTGTAGTGCCTACCAATTCGGGATTGACATCGAATGCCGCCACTATTTCCAGTCCGAAATGCTTCAAACCGGAGTCGCGCAACAGGGCGCCACCCAAACTACCTACACCAAAAAGGAATGCTTTGTGCATATCGGTAAATCCCAGGAAGTCTTCCAATACGGCAATCAGCGTGTCGACTTCATAGCCCACACGCGTGCGCCCGGAGATATTCACATAAGACAAGTCTTTAGCTATCTGGGAAGCATCTATATTGATTTCCTTGGATATTTGCGTAGAAGAGACAAACCGTTCGCCCCGCTGTTTGAGTAGCTTGACATTCGACAAGTACCACGGCAACCTGCGCAAAGTAGGCTCCGGCACTTTCATGCTATCCTTATATTGAATTGCCTGGTTCGTGGTCATTTTCTTCATTTCTTATAGGTTACGGATTGACAAAAATACGCTTTTTTCCGAAAATGAACAGTCATGCAGAAGAAAGTTAACATAATTTCTACAAAAGTGTCACTCACCGGCAATCAGAGATAAGGGCAGGCTGATGGAAACTCCTGTTGAATGGTATTTCAAGCAATCGAAACCGACAAACACCCCTATCCGCGCCATATCTGAAAACCCGATTGAATAGCCCAACTCTGTGTAAGGCCGTTGCCCGTATATCACAATAGAACGGAGATGCAGGGCTTCATCTATAGGTTTTCTTGACAGAAAAGGAAGATGTTTCAGAAGAAGATACGGGGTGTACCAGGAGACGTTTGCCTGCGCCCAGCGGGTATTGGTAGATAAAGCATAATTATCCAACAGGCTGAACCCAGTATCGAAAAAACGTTCCGTGACCCAAATACGGGTGGAGGCGAAATGCTTGAAGTCGGGGAATTGCAGGTTTTTCGCCCCCCAAAATGTACCCGCGTTTACCGACCAGTGCAAACGGTTGAACATGCCAAACTCAATATCTTGCTTAGCAGAGAATTGCATCAGATGATAGGAAGTCAGATAGCGGCTTCCGTCCATCGGGAAGGCTCTGTCATATTTCAATGCAAAAGTTGGATAAGGAGAATCTTCATATACTTTCTTACCCTTTGACATGTGATAGTAGTGTGCAGGGGTATATTCCAACTCGAAAGAAGCTTTCAGAATATCATTATCGGGCATCGGCCGGAAAGCATCGTTCTCCGGCAGGTTCGGCTCAGCATCTCTCTTCAACCAACTGTGCCGGATGTGATTATCCAGCATCTTTCTGCGTTGCCAGGAAAGTGAGGATGAAAAAAGTAATCCGTTGAAAGGTTCTATCGCGTGGTCCACAGTAAAGAAAGTATTCTCGTAGAGTTTCAGATGGTTGTGTCCGAACAATGAACTGGACATTGCATTTATAAAACGGGATTCTCCGCTCTCCGAATTATAGTCGGCAGAGAGTACCCCACCGGAAAGAGAAAAACGACCGCGGTTTCGTGGAGCATAATCTAACGTAAGCTCCCCTTGTCCTACCCAACTCTTCCGGGCTGTAGTATAGTAGAACGAAGGTACAAAACGCAGGGTGGAAGCTTGCGACAGTTTTACGCCCGTCTTTAGCTTGGCTCCCAGCCAGAAACCATCAACAAAATTATATTCGGGAAGATATGAGGTAAGATTAGGTAAAGTCAACCAGGCTTTTTTATTGGAAGTTCTAAACGTCTTTCCCCACATGACAGTATTCAACACCTGGCCGATACCTTTTTTCTGATTCGCTTTATTTCCTCCGGGCAGTGAATCTTTCAGAATAATCTTTTCCTTGTATTGATAACTCTGCACCTCCTCCAATCGTAACGGCACGCTACGCACGGCAGTCCAGTAAAGGGAATCCCGCTTATCGGCAAGTGAATCAACCTGAGTATCTTTACGACCAATGCGGGCAGGCCGTTCATATTTATGTTTCTTCGGCTGTGCTGCGTTGTTCGCCGCAACCGCTACTGTTGCTTCTTTTTTTGTTTCCTGTGGTTGGTTGTCCGTTTTAACTTCCGTATAGTGCACTGCCGCCAGATAGGATGCTTCCGCCTTAAAGCCCATTATGTCAATAGAAGAAGACATCGTAGTGGAAACCGGTAGGAAAACAGAAGGTTGTACTTCCTTGCAGGTAACTTTGATTTGTGCTTTCAGCCCCCCGCCGCGAACTCTGACATCGGCAGCAGATATACACCATAAATCTTCCACAATAAATAAATCTCCCTCCAGTAAACGGTTATCCTCCTTCCGGGGGATGATACGGATTTTATTAATCATCTGCCCCTCTTCCACGAAACAACCGTCGAGTTTGAAACGATAGTATGAGAAGGCCCTTTTATTCAAGGGGGATATCTTGCCGAAAAGTTCGGGGGTATAAAGGTTCACCATGGTTATCCCCATATCCACCTGTATCTCTTCCGGAAAAGAATTCTTATGAGCAATAACCCGGTTATTCCATACATTGGGAGCTGTAAAATTCACTACTTGTTGTTCTTCCAGTACGAAGAGTTTACCAAGCCACTCCTTTGCATCTTTGCGAACTTCCTTGGATAGTTTCAACACTGCCGGAATGGAAGTCCCTTTTCCCGTTCCTTTCAGATAAGTACCTGCCTTGTAGGCTTTCACCTGAGTGCGGTGATAAGGAGCACGGGCTATCGCCCGGCGCATCACAGCATAAGCCGGGTCTTCATTTCCTTTGGTAATGCTCACTTCCGGCAACGTATAGGTGCGTTCGGCAAGGACTATATTCTTTTCATAATCACGCCCAGGCATCTGAAAAGAAAAACTCTGGGACTTATATCCCAAAGATGAAACTTCACATGTATATTGTCCCACAGGTAGTTTTGTTTGAAAGTGTCCATGTTCATCAGTCGTTAGACCCGATTTAGTCTCTCGCAGATAAAGAGCGGCATAAGGAACCGGATTTCCGCTATCATCCGTAACAGTACCCTTAAAATTTTGTGCAAAAGAAAGTATAGTGGTAAGACTCAATAAGAAAGAACAGATATATTTCTTCATGTCTTTGGCATTTGAAGTTAAAATAGCATTTTTCTATTAGACGACAAAACTCTCAAAAGATTGCAAAGTTCCATGCAAAATATTACTTTTGACCTTACTAAACAGTACAAATATGAAAAATAATGATTGGAAAGAACGGTTGAATGTTGTCTATTCTACCAACCCGGATTATAGTTATGAAATGGAAGATGATGAAGAACAAGTCACTTTAGAACCCTCCCGACAGAAGTTACGTGTTCAACTGGACCGCAAGAACCGAGGGGGAAAAGTGGTTACGCTTATCACAGGTTTCGTAGGTACGGAGAATGACTTGAAGGAATTAGGCAAATTATTGAAGTCTAAATGTGGCGTAGGTGGAAGTGCCAAAGACGGAGAAATCATTGTGCAAGGAGATTTCAAGCAGAAAGTACTGGAACTACTTAAAAAAGAGGGATATACGCAGACTAAACCGGTAGGATAATCCAGTCTGCCAAAACAGACGGTCTATCAGAGTCAAACAGATGGTCTATTGAGGTCAAACAGACCATCCGTTTGGGGTAAACAGACCATCTGTTTTCAGTAAGTATATCATCTGTTTCAAAAGCAACGAAGATGCATAAAAAAACGACCGCTACGGAAATTCCGTGCGGTCGTCTTTCTTATATAGAGAGTTTAATTATTCAGCTTTCAAAGTGAAACGCTTGAAGTCTACAATCTTCAATTCAGGATCAGCCTCAGTCAATACTTCTCTTACAGTCTTCTTACCGTCCATGATATCTTCCTGGTTCAGCAGACAAACTTCCTTCAAGAACTTACCCAAACGTCCTTTAGCAATGTTCTGAATCATTTGTTCGGGCAAATGTGCAGCCTTTTCAGCAGAAACGGTAGCAATGATTTCTTTTGCTTTCGCTACATCTTCAGCCGTAATCCAGCCTTTAGCCATGTTGCTCTCCATGTGGTCTTCGCTGTCCACATGAGTAGGATTGATACCAGCTTTCTTCAAAGCATTTTCCACAGCTTTCTGTACTTGTTCTGCTTTGGTCTTTTCAATAGCAACTTCGATTTCTTTCTGTTTCACTTCTTCAGAAACACCATCTTCGTCAATTGCAATCGGGTTCATGGCAGCAATTTGCATAGCAATTTGCTTAGCCAACTGTTCGTTTACATCCTTGTTGAAAGCAACGATGGTGCAAAGGCCATTTTTGTTCATGTGGTTGTAAACAGCAGTGTTTACACCCTCTACAGTCATGTAGCCATCAAGTTCCATCTTCTCACCCGTGATACCGCTACGGTCGGTCACTGCATCCTGTACAGTACCATTACCCATCGGCAGTGCTTTCACTTCGTCCAAAGTCTTGCAATTGTTAGCTACAGCGAGATCAAGAATATCTTGAGTCAACTTCACGAAGTCAGCATTCTGAGCCACAAAGTCGGTTTCACACTTCAAAGCAACAATAACAGCAAAGTTACCGGTAGTTTTAGCCAGCACGCAACCTTCAGAAGCTTCGCGGTCTGAACGCTTAGCGGCAACAGCCTGTCCCTTCT
>CAMTFK010000108.1 GCA_947071285.1 uncultured Bacteroides sp.
GAAAGGCACTTGTAGCTTGTAGCCCGTAGCTCGTAACTGATTCATAACCGCTCCGATTTGAAGTCCCCTCCCTTTATTCTGAAGAGTACTTTCCGCCTATACTTCATAAAAAAACGTGAAGTGCTGGAACTAAGTTGTCGCACCGCTACTTTTATCTTTTTTTCTTGTGGCGGCTAAGGAAAATCATAGTAGACGCTTATTCTTTCCACCATGGAGAAAGTTTCTTTCCACCGTGGGGTTTTTTTCTTTCCACCATGGTGGAAAGAAAAAAACCCCACGGTGGAAAGAATAGCCATTCCCATGAAAAGGAGTTAAACTTCGGCAGAAAAAACAATAGGAATGCCCGGGAAAAAGCTTAGGTGTCACACCCTTCTATCTTAGCTTCGACTTTGCCAACCTTTCTCCGAACGTAATATTCAGATTCACACTAAAGCGGCTTTCCTGCATCAGGCTACTACGTGAGTTTATTTGTTTCCGCCACGTGGCCCCCAATGAAAGATAAGAATACCGGATGGGAAAGCTTGCCCCCGCGCTGACTTCCAGATAGTGCATTTTTCCATCTTTCAGATTAATATAAGAATTACTGAAGCCCACTCCGCCCATTAACTCCGTGGAGCGGGGCAGGCGTGGATTGGTGATGTAAATTCCTCCTATATTCAGCTTATGCTGGTTTTCGTACTTCATGGACTTATTGGACGATGTGTTGCGGCTCCAGTCCATATAATTATAGTCGGCAGTCATCACCCAGCGCTCGGTAGTCATCGATACTCCGGTGCCGATGTGCATGGGCAGATACTGCTTCCGGCTATGATAGTCCTTGTCGAGGCCTTCGCTGGTGGAAGAGTTGCTATAGGTCAGGTTGTTGTCATGGTTGATGGGTAGGGAAGGGGCGAATGTCAGCCCTGCCGCCCACGTCTGCCTGCCGGTGGCGAACTCATAATGTGCTCCGAAATCTGCATAAAAGGCACGTTTGGAAGATTCATACTTCACGATGGCGCTTTCTTGCGTTTCGCTCTGAGTCACTGTCCCCAGTATCATACCCAGGTTTACGCCTATGGACAACCGGTTAGTCAGCGCAAAAGCATTGGTGACGTAACAGCGATACAGCCCTCCTGTTCCTTCAAATAAGGAATATGCATAGCTTCCGGGCATTCCTTCCACCGGCTCTTCGGTCTGGATGACGTAGCCCACGCTGCTGTAGGGGGAAGCACCCACTATGGCATACCAGCGCGGCAGTATGCGGAAACCCATGCTGAAACGGTTGGGATTGCCCGTAGCACTGGAGCTATGCTCATTCTGGAAAGAATATCGGGCATAAGAGGCCGATGCCCCGACGTCGAATGTGAAGCAGGTGCTATCCATCCGGGTGATGGCGGCAGGGTTCAGGGTATTCTGGAATCCGGTACGGTTCAGGGCGATGCCTATGTTACCCATGCCGGCATAACGTCCGCCGTCGCTGGCGCTCAGCTCGCCCACTCCATACATGGAGGTGGGCAGGCTGGTGGTGTTCTGGGCTATGGCAGAGAGGCTTGCCGTGCACAGGCTGCACAGCACGAAGTAAATCCGATGGTGTCGTTTCATTGTTCGTTGTATATTTTAAATCTGATATCTAATCTGCATTGTCTCTCCTGTGAGGGGTCGTTGGTGAAGATTATCTGGTTGAAAGTAGTTGCCATTTCATTGTCCGGCAGACCCAGCAGTAGCTTTTGCCGCCTTATGCCCCATGTGCCGAAGTTGTTGCGAATGAACTCGGTCACGTCAAAAGAATAATAGGTATCCCGCCAGAACATATCGTCCACGGTCAGGTTTCCGGTCTGTACCGTTACACCGTCACTGCCATACACGTAATCTTCCAGCACGTTGTTTTCGTCCGTGATGTAGAGGCGTATGTCTTCCGGCAGTTGATTTATCTTATTATAGCTTTGGCTCAGCGGGTAGAGATAGAGTGTGGCTTTTTCTATGGAGACAATATCTCCCGCATCCAGCAAGTTGTTCAGGTGCGGAAATTCTATCTGGTTGTAGAACCCCGTCAGTCCCTGCATGTAGGCTCGCATATTCATGTTGTTAGAGTGGATGAGGTTTTCTATTCCGCTTGTCATTGTGGCGAGGGGAGTACCGGTGCGGTCGGTGCGGAGGCTGGTGTAGGCATAATCCTTGTTTACAGTGAAAGCAAGTTCCTTCTCTGTGCGCAGATTGGTGATTTCCTGGTAGTGCAGGGTGATGGCCATGGACGAGTCGTTCACCATGAATCCGGTGATGCACTCTCCGCTGTTTTCGGCAATGAAGGCCAGACCGGGGAATTTCTCTTTGAACTTATCTTGAGTGTCGAAGTATTCTTCTTCATTGATAAGGTCGTTCAGCAGTTCTTTTCCCAACTCGTCGGGCAGACGTATTTCCAACTCTTTCTTTCTTCCGGGGCGCGGGCTGAAAGTGAAGCTGAACAGGGGAGTGCTTTCTGTGGGCAGGACGGTATTGTTATATAAGTCGTCGTCATCTTCCAGTATGATGGGCTGTTTCAGCCGGTAGACGGAGATGCGTTGTTGCGTCAGGGTGTCTCCCCAGAAGTGACCGGTATGTGTCATTCTCAGCACAAGTGAGTCGAAACTGTAACTGTAGTCTTCGTTGGGGGTGAAGCTATTGGTGGAATACTCGGCATAGTAGGCGGCAGAGACTTCTCCCCATGAATCATCTCTGTAGCGTCCCAGTTGGCAGATGGTGTCTCCACGGGTTTCTATGGAGTCCATGAGGATGGTACTGATGTCCACCGTGCAGGTATCTGCATATACATTGTAAAAGGAGCTGTCCACCAGGCTTTGTCCTAATTTCGAGTTTTCATCCTGACAGGCACAGAAGGCAGTGAGCATTGCAATCAGGCTATACAATAATTTTTTCATCGTTGTTGTTATATTTAGTTACAAGCTACGAGCTACAAGTGCTTTGCAGTACGACAGCGCAGCCACTCGTAACTCGTAGCTTGTAGCTCGTAACTCTTATTTCTTTCCGCCGCAAAGGAAAATGAATCTTCCATGTCTTCCTATTAAAATCGGTAATCGGGCAAGTTTTGTCGGTGAAGGTATTTACCGGAAATTTCATGCTGTTTGTCGGTTCTTTTTGTTGATGTGTGACCTGTGGCCTACATTTGCTACCAAAATCATAGTAATCAAAAAATAAGTTTTAAGAAAAGATGAATCGACTATTATTTGGAATGATACTGCTGGCGGTGGGATGCTTGGCCGGCAGTTGCACGGACGACGATGAATACACGCAGGGTGTATGGATGAGGAGGTCGGACCTGGACGGTGTTGCACGAGGATATGCCAGTAGTTTCACTATAGATAATAAAGGCTATCTGTGCTCCGGGCTCCGTGGAACGAACAAGACATACCTGAAAGACCTTTGGATGTATGACATGGATGGTGACTATTGGACACAATGCGCTGATATGCCCGACGCAGCACAGGGCCGCCACAGCGCTACTTCGTTTGCCCTGAATGGTAAAGGATACATCACTACCGGTGTTCAAAAGAATGAGTCCACCAATCTGGCAGACACGTGGGAGTATGACCCTGATACGGATACCTGGACGCAGAAGGATGACTTCGGCGGCGGTGCACGCTATGGCGCACTGGCTTTTTCCATAGGAGGCTACGGATATGTGGGCACAGGATATAATGATAACTCCCTGAAAGATTTCTATCGTTTCAATCCTAATGCTCCAAGCGGGCAACAGTGGGAGATAGTGAACGGATTCGGTGGATATAAGCGTTACTACGCTACGGCTTTCGTTATAGACGACGTAGCTTATATCTGTTGCGGGCAGAACAATAGTACCCTGGTGGATGACTTGTGGAGATTTGATGGTACCAACTGGAAACAGTTGCGTGATATTGCCGATACGAATGATGACGAAGACTATGACGATGATTATGCCATTACGCGTTTGGGTGCTGTGTCTTTCGTCATAGACGGTAAGGGGTATCTTGCTTCCGGAAGCCGTAGCGGTGTGACCAGTGATTATTGGATATACGACCCCGACCAGGATTTATGGTTTGGTGATTCTGATGATGACTTTACGCCGATGACGAATGTGCATAATGTCAGTTCCGGGGCTTCGTCACGTGCTTATGCAGTTTCCTTCTCTACGGGCAGGCGTGGTTTTGTACTGACGGGTGCCTCGGGAACCAGCTATTTTGATGATGTTTATGAACTCTTGCCTTACGAACAGGAAGAGGTCGATTAGTGTTTTTGCATATTGTTTATATGAAGCTGATGTTTATTGTGAAGTTAGGTGTACTGTCCGTCGTGACGGTATGCCTTTCTTGTTGCTCCGGCCGCAAGGGTGTCGGTAGCGGAGAGTTTGCCTGCCGTCCGGTGCAGGTGGTTGGTGGTTACGGGTATGTGGTGCTTCACCAGGAAGACACGCTGATTTATCAGCCCTATATACCCGCCATTGGTAAGAGAGTACCTTTTGCGTCAGAGGAAGATGCATTGAAGGTGGGTGGCTTGGTGTGCCGTAAGCTGATGGAAGGGCAACCTCCTACCGTGAGCCGGGAGGAGATTGTGGAAAAACTGCCGTTTATTCATCACCTGTCAGGTCGGTGACTTCGTGGCGTATCGGCGAACAGTCATAGGGGTATTCTTTCAACAGTTTTCCCCGGATGACTTTCTTTGTGTCGTTGCCCGACCTTGTCAAGGTCAGGGTGTAGCTCACCAGTAAGCGCTTGTAATAGATATCGGCGCGATATGCATTTTTCTTCTGGGTTACCAAGTCTTTCTCAAAGCTTACTTCCCTTAGCTCGCTGTGGTAAATGCTTCTGCAGGTGAATAGCCTTTTTTCTTTTTCGAAGATAATCTTTCCATTCACGATGTCTTCCGGCATATCCACATAGCTCTTTTCTTCCTGGAAAAACCAATTCTGGAAAGGCTCCGAAGCATTATATTCAAAGTCATGTGTCACATAGGCATTGCTGTACGGGTAGAGGGGTATTTTTCTGGTTTCTTCCTCATCTGTAGATTTATCTATCCAGTTGATTCCCCAGGGTTTTGTTCCTATATCTTGTACTCCGTCGCCTTCTTCCAGATGATAGACGAGAGATTCTATCTGGTAGAAGTTGGTGCACTCCTTCTGCCGGACAACAATTCGTTCCGAATATAGTCCTTTGGAGGTGCTCAGGTTGATAATCATTCCGCGTTCCCTTCCTTCGAAGTTGTCTTCTAATTGTATGGCCAGTGCGTCGGCTTTATCGCGGATAATATACCCCCAATGGAACCGTACAGTACCCATACCCTCCAGTTGTACAGGATAACCGTTTTCGTCCGACATGATGCCTCCGTCCGGATAAGTAACTGAAGCTACCTTCCAGTTGGTTCTGGTCATCGGGATTTCTATGGAGTTTTGGTCACCTTCTATGAGGACTTCTCCCGTAGAGGAGATGCGTTCATCGTTTTCGTTGTTGCAGGCTGTGCCGCCGAAAAGGATGATAGTGGAAAGTAACAGCGTTTGGAGTGCGTTGGTTAGTTTCATGTATCTTTTGTTTCGTTCGTTTCCGAATAGTTTTTGTTTATTAGACGCAAGTTGTTTAGAATTGCTGCAAACAAAGGTATGTATTTTAGTGAGAAAGGCAAAGAAAGGGTAATTCTTTTGTGCAGATAAGGGAGGTTTTTATTAACTTGCAGGCAGTTTACAAATTAACCTTGTATTTATGGAAAAGATATTCAAATCAAAAGGGATGACTACTGTTGAAAAGTGGGGAATATTTGTTATTCTTGTTTTTATATGCGCTACATATCTCTTTGTTAAAGAGGTATCTACTTTTTGTGGGCTTATTGTGGCTATTCCCTTCATTGTGAGTAATTACAAGCGGAAATATATCGTTAAAGAAAATGGAGACCTTTGGGTGAAGACCCTATTTGGTGTAGCCCAAAGAGCAACAGGTGTGAACCGTATCCTCTATAACCCGTCCGCCAAAGGATGGCAATGGCGCACCCGCCAGATGGTGGTCAGGTATCAGAATGGGTTGAAGAAAGGCTTTTTCCCGATTACACCTGCCGACCCGGAAGGACTGATTGCCGCGCTTAAAGAAAAAAATCCCGGACTTGAATTGCAATATACCTATAAATAAATAGAAACTATGAAATACCAAGTTGCCATTATCGGCGGAGGTCCTGCGGGATACACTGCTGCCGAAGTTGCCGGAAAATCCGGACTGAGTGTAGTCTTGTTTGAAAAACAAAGTTTAGGTGGAGTTTGTCTCAATGAAGGCTGCATCCCTACCAAGACTTTATTGTATTCGGCAAAAACGTATGATGCCGCGCGTCATGCTTCCAAATATGCGGTCAATGTTTCCGAAGTTTCATTTGACTTGCCTAAGATTATTGCCCGCAAACAGAAAGTAGTGCGTAAGCTGGTGCTGGGCGTAAAGGGTAAACTGACCGCCCACGGAGTGAACATCATGCAAGGCGAGGCTACCGTTATCGACAAGAATACCGTGCTGTGTGGTGGCGAAACTTACGAATGTGAGAACCTGATTCTTTGCACCGGTTCGGAAACTTTCATCCCTCCTATTCCCGGAGTAGATACTGTGCCTTTCTGGACTCACCGCGATGCGCTGGATAATAAAGAACTTCCCGCATCCCTTGCCATCATCGGTGGCGGGGTTATCGGTATAGAGTTTGCCTCCTTCTTCAATAGCCTGGGAGTGCAGGTCACTGTCATCGAGATGCTCGATGAAATCCTGGGAGGTATGGATAAAGAACTTTCCGCCCTGCTGCGTGCAGAGTATGCCAAGCGGGGAATTAAGTTTATGCTGAGTACGAAAGTGGTGTCTCTTGCCGAGGCTTCTTCCGAAGACGGACAAGCCCAAGTGCAGATTAATTATGAGAATGCCGAAGGAGCCGGTGCTGTGCTTGCCGATAAATTATTGATGAGTGTAGGCCGTCGTCCGGTAACAAAAGGCTTCGGACTTGAAAATCTGGATTTGCGGAAGACGGAAAGGGGAAGTATTTGCGTGAACGAACGAATGCAGTCCTCCATCCCGGGGGTATACGTATGTGGCGACCTGACGGGCTTCTCCTTGCTGGCCCATACAGCCGTGCGTGAGGCGGAAGTAGCCGTACATACCATTCTTGGAAAGGAAGATGCCATGAGTTATTGGGCTATTCCCGGAGTGGTGTATACCAATCCTGAGATAGCAGGAGTAGGGCAGACGGAGGAAGCTTTGCAGCTAAAGGGTATCAATTACCGCATAGTGAAGCTGCCTATGGCTTATTCCGGTCGTTTTGTTGCTGAGAATGAAGGCGTGAACGGGGTTTGCAAACTTCTGATATCGGATGATGAAACCATATTGGGCGCGCATGTATTGGGCAATCCGGCTTCCGAAATCATCACCCTGGCAGGCATGGCTATCGAACTGAAACTGCCTACTACGGAATGGAAGAAAATCATCTTCCCTCATCCTACGGTTTCTGAAATCTTTAAAGAGGCGTTATAAATGCAGTTAACTTGTTCCCTTGTCAACTTAAATAATAGAAATGATGAAAACTGTAAAACTAATGACTTGCAATGATGCCGCCCAAGCGCATATCATTCAGGGAGCATTGGAGAATGAAGGCATCTCTTCCCTTCTTCATAACGAGAATATGTCTACATTGCTGCGAGGGTATATCAATAATATCGCAGGAGTCGATATTCTGGTTGATGAAGCAGATTATGAAGCCGCCATCCGGTTGTTGGAACAGAATGAGATGATACCGGAACAATTGAAATATTGTCCTTTCTGTGGCTCGTCCGATATTAAGTTCGTGTTGAAGAAGGAACATCGCGTAAGGGCTGTTATGTCGGCCATTGCTTCTATGCTGGCGGCTGCTCCTCCGGGAAACAACCATTGGGAATATGTCTGCCGTGCATGTGGAGGCAAGTTTGAAAAGCCGGTTGCAAAAGCTCATCCGGCAGAAGTTTGAAAAGTATTCATAACAAAATGAACATGAAGAAATATCTTTTGCCGCTTGCTCTTTCCCTCTTGTTTGTCCCTGCAACATTGTGGGGACAAAATGTGAATGTTAAGAGCCTCTCTTCCCGTCTGGATACCCTGATTAAGTATAAACTTCCCGCCGGCTCCAATGTCGGCATATCCATATACGACCTGACTGAGGGAAAGTCCTTATACACCTATCAGTCGGATAAACTCTCCCGTCCGGCTTCTACCATGAAGCTGTTGACTACCATCACCGCCCTTGCCCGTCCCGAGGCGGATGAGCCTTTCAAGACAGAAGTGTGGTACCAGGGAGTGATTGAGCGGGATACGTTGAAGGGAGACCTGTATGTTGTCGGTGGTTATGACCCTGAGTTTGATGATGAGGCTTTGGATTCGCTGGTAAACAGGGTGAGCCGTTTTCCTTTCTCTGTGATAGCGGGTAATGTATATGGCGATGTCTCTATGAAGGACTCCATTTACTGGGGCAGTGGCTGGGCATGGGATGATACTCCGGCTTCCTACCAGCCCTATCTTTCGCCGTTAATGCTGAATAAAGGTCTGGTTACTGTAACTGCATCTCCGGGTGTAAAAGGCGATACGGCAAATATAGAATGTATTCCTGTTTCTTCTTATTATACCGTAACGAATGAAACGAAATCCCGTACTCCTTCTGCCGGACGTTTCGGTGTTTCCCGCGATTGGTTGCAGAATGGTAACAATGTAGTTGTCAAAGGAAATGTGGAAAGTAAGCGGACGGGTACAGTTAATATCTATTCTTCACAGGATTTCTTTATGCATACTTTCCTTGAGCGTTTGCAAGCGAAAGGTGTCCAATGCCCTGCGGAGTATGCTTTTAATGAATTGCAAAAAGATAGTGTTTCTGTGCGAATGGCTCTGTTTGAAACCCCCATTCAGGACGTTGTCAATGAGATTATGAAAGAAAGTGATAACCTGAATGCTCAGGCCTTACTTTGCCGTTTGGGTGCACAAGCCACCGGTAAGAAGCGTATTTCTGATGAAGACGGGCTTGTCGCTATCCGTAAACAGATAAAGGCTTTGGGGGAAGATGCGGATTATTATAAACTGGCTGACGGCTGCGGACTCTCCAACTATAACTATATCTCTCCCGATTTGCTGGTTTCCTTCCTCCGGTTTGCCTACTCGCGCACGGATGTTTTTCAAAAGCTTTATAAGGCTTTGCCCATCGGTGGTGTGGATGGCACACTGAAATACCGGATGAAGCCCGGAACCCTCTCTTATAAGAATGTACATGCCAAGACAGGCTCTTTCACGGCGATTAACTGTTTGGCTGGTTATCTGCGTGCGGCAAACGGACATGAGGTTGCTTTTGCCATTATGAATCAGAATGTACTTTCAGGAGCTAAGGCACGTGCCTTTCAGGATGCGGTGTGCGATGAAGTAATTAAGTGACGAGCTATAAGAAACGAGCTACGAGTGGCTGCGCTGTAATATTGCAAACCTCTCGTAGCTCGTTTCTTATAGCTCGTACTAATCTATACTTGTAGCTCGTAGCTTGTCACTCGTAGCTTACTTATACTGTGCCCAGTCTATATTCTTCATATCCCCGCTTTTCGCCAGTTCGGCATGCATTCCTAATGCAGCACGGAGGGCGTGTGGAGTTTGAGCCTTACCGTCAGTCATTTTCAGGTAATCCCACAAGAGATTTTTATAGTCGGGATGTGCACAGTTCTCAATGATGGCTTGTGCACGCTGTTTCGGGCTTTTGCCACGTAAGTCGGCAACACCTTGTTCAGTGATGATGATGTTAACATCATGCTCACTGTGGTCTGCGTGTGACACCATCGGAACGATAGCGCTGATTTTGCCTTCTTTGGCAACAGACGGACACGTAAAGATGGAAATATAAGCATTACGCGTGAAGTCGCCCGAACCGCCGATACCGTTCATCATTCTTGTACCGCTGATGTGGGTAGAGTTTACGTTTCCGTAAAGGTCTGCCTCGATAGCCGTATTAATAGAGATGATACCTAAACGGCGAACGATTTCCGGATTGTTGGAGATTTCCGACGGGCGGAGTACCAATTTATCGCGGAAGAAATCCATATCGTCATAAATGCCTTGCAGACAGTCGTTCGTTACAGTCAGTGAGCAGGCGCTACCGAACTTCACACGACCGTCGCGAATCAATCCGATAACGGAGTTCTGAATAACTTCCGTGTACATTTCGAATGCCGGAATGGTCTTGTCACGTCCCAGTGCACCGAGCACAGCGTTGGCAATGTTGCCTACACCCGATTGCAGAGGCAGGAAGGTTGACGGAATAATACCACGCTTCATATCAGCAGCCAGGAAGTCGGCTACGTTCTGGCCAATCTTGTCGGTCAACGGGTCTGCGTCAGCAAAACCACGTGCTTCGTCCGGCCAGTTTGTTTCTACCACGCCTACAATCTTTTTCGGGTCCACCTGGATATAAGGCTGGCCAATGCGGTCGCTCGGCTTGTAGATAGGAATTTCGCGACGGTAAGGCGGGTCGAGTGGTTCGTATACGTCATGCAGTCCCATGGCATTCTTGCTGTGGGCAGCATTCAGTTCCACAATAATCTGGTCGGCAAGGCGGCAAACTGTAGGAGCGATACCACCGGCTGCGGTCAGATAAATCTTGCCGTCGGGAGTCACTTCGCAAGCTTCAATAATGGCAACGTTCACTTTGCCCATGAAACCATAACGAACTTCCTGTGCCATCTGAGACAAGTGGATGTCGTTATAAGCGATTTCTCCGCTGTTCACTGCTTTGCGGAAATCGGAATTGGTGGTGTAAGGAGCACGGTAGCGGATAGCTTTGGCGCGTGAAAGTACGCCGTCGCAAGAGTCACCCGTAGAGGCACCGGTGAAGATACCTACTTGGAAAGGGTTTCCTTTTGCATGTTCCGCTTCTGCAATTTTTGCTAATTCAGCCGTAACGGCTTTGGCTGTTCCTGCGGGAGTAAATCCGCTCAAGCCGATGTTGTAGCCATGTTTAATCAGGCTTGCAGCTTCCGCTGCCGAGATGTAATTGAATGCCATAATATATTTAGTTATTTTTCCTGTGTATCAGTTCATAAGTTACTGAAGATGTAACTCTCATTTTTTAATTTCTAATTTTCAATTCTCAATTTATCAATACTTCCGCTGTAGTATTTCCGACCAGATAATAGCTTTTCGTGCTTCTTCTGCCGAATGAATGGAGTATTCGGAATCGGTTGCGGGATTTTGTGAAGCAGGTGGAGGGGGAGAAATCTTTTGTTTCGGCGGGGTGGCGGCATGCTGGGGATGTACATCCTCAGAGTCTCTTCCGAAAATATGTTTCGAAGCAGAGAATTGGTATTCTTTCTTTGCGATGGGTGCCGGTTCAGGTTCCTGTTCGGGTCCTTCGGGAATATAGCCGCCATAAGTCTTACCCCAACCTTGCGGTATGGGCATTGCGGTGTCGTCCATATCCTCTTCCGGTATAGGCATAGCGGGGCTGTTGTCAGCATTCTTTTTTGCTTCTTTCTTGAATTGCTTGACAATTCCGATAACGATTATGCCTGCGATTAACAGAAACTGTAATATGCCATCCATGCTCATTTAAGTTTTTCACCGCCAAAGGTAACTAAATTATCTGAATTACAGCCAATTTTTAGGCATGAAAAAAGGGCAGCTTCACAGCTCCCCTTATTTTTTTAACCTAAACCTTAACTATGAAAAAATCTAATGTTTCTTTCATTACGCAAATTTGTGAAATAATTCCAACTATGCCAAATATCTCTCTTGAAAATGTTTACTCTCTTAACATTAATTATTAGAAACACTTCAAATTCTAACTATTGAGTGTTATTTTTCTCCCATTTCGTCTGTAAATTAGTGCCGAAGGCGTATCTTTGCGGCTGGAATTCTTTCACCACAGATTGCACAGATTAACACAGATAAT
This sequence comes from uncultured Bacteroides sp., assembly GCA_947071285.1. Classification (GTDB taxonomy): domain Bacteria; phylum Bacteroidota; class Bacteroidia; order Bacteroidales; family Bacteroidaceae; genus Bacteroides. The sequence continues at coordinate 11,905 of CAMTFK010000108.1, forward strand.
CTTCTCAGGTGAAGAGTTTGCGGAAAACTTAAGAAAAAACCTGTGCTAATCTGTGTAATCTGTGGTAAACTAAAAAACAAGAAATTATGGAAAATGTAACGGGAGCAGACTTTAAATCTGCAACTGCTGATGACAACAAGAAGTTGTTCATTGAAACCTATGGCTGCCAGATGAATGTGGCAGACAGTGAAGTAATTGCCTCTGTGATGCAGATGGCGGGATATTCTGCGGCAGACACGCTGGAAGAAGCGGACGCAGTGTTTATGAACACTTGTTCTATTCGCGACAATGCCGAACAGAAGATACTGAATCGTTTGGAATTTTTCCACTCACTCAAGAAGAAGAAACGGAATCTGATTGTAGGTGTGTTGGGATGTATGGCCGAACGTGTAAAGGATGACCTGATTACCAATCACCATGTCGATCTGGTAGTAGGCCCTGACGCTTATCTCACTCTCCCTGATTTGGTTGCTGCCGTTGAGGCAGGCGAAAAAGCTATCAATGTGGAGCTTTCCACAACGGAGACTTACCGGGATGTCATCCCTTCGCGTATCTGTGGAAATCACATCTCCGGATTTGTGTCCATTATGCGTGGCTGTAATAACTTCTGTACGTATTGCATCGTCCCTTATACCCGTGGTCGGGAGCGTAGCCGTGATGTGGAAAGCATCTTGAATGAAGTGTCCGACCTGGTGGCAAAAGGTTATAAGGAAGTCACACTTTTGGGGCAGAACGTCAACTCCTATCGTTTTGAAAAGCCGGACGGTGAGGTGGTAACTTTTCCTATGTTGCTCCGCACTGTGGCTGAAGCTGCGCCGGGTGTGCGTGTCCGTTTCACGACTTCGCACCCCAAGGATATGAGCGACGAAACGCTGGAAGTGATTGCGCAGGTTCCCAATGTGTGCAAGCATATTCATCTACCGGTGCAGAGCGGAAGTTCGCGTATCCTGAAACTGATGAACCGCAAATATACCCGCGAATGGTATCTGGAACGTGTGGATGCTATTCGTCGCATCATTCCCGATTGCGGTCTGTCCACAGATATTTTCTCCGGTTTCCATTCCGAAACGGAAGAAGACCATCAACTTTCCCTTTCTCTGATGGAAGCGTGTGGTTATGATTCCGCTTTCATGTTTAAATATTCCGAGCGTCCGGGCACATATGCTTCCAAGCATCTGCCGGATGATGTGCCCGAAGAGGTGAAGATACGCCGGTTGAATGAGATTATTGCTTTGCAGAATCGTCTTTCTGCAGAATCGAACGCCCGTTGCATTGGCAAGACGTATGAGGTGCTGGTGGAAGGAGTTTCCAAGCGTTCCCGCGAACAGTTGGTAGGGCGCACGGAGCAGAATCGTGTGGTGGTGTTCGACCGCGGTACACACCGTGTCGGCGATTTTGTGATGGTGAAGATTACTGAAGCAAGTTCGGCAACGTTGAAGGGGGAAGAAGTCTGAACCACTCGCTTCGTTCGCATACAAGAGAGTTTTAGTACTTTGTCAGCACTCCAGCACTATTAAAGGTAATATGCATAAATATAAGTGATTAGCTGGTGACGATGACTGTGTTGATTAGTGCTGACAAACGGTTTGTCAGCACTGTTTTTTTCTCCTTTTTTACCTGTTTTCCTGTGTAATATGCTGGCTTTCAAAGATTATACGCATTATGTGCCGAATTCCCAAAATTAGGCATAAATAGCTCTTTTGGCTTCATCACATAATCCCAGACCTGATTGGGCTATGATTTCATCTCTTTCGGTGGCATTTGCAGTGCTTTTATTGCGTGATTTCAAGATGCTAATATACAGTGTATTGCAGTTTCTTTGTGCAAGGAAACGCTCGTTTCCTTAAGGAGGAACGAGCATTTCTTACCTTGGAAACTATCGTTTCCGAGCCTTGGAAACTGCCGTTCCCATTAAAGGAAACCGCCGTTCCCATTAGGAGAAACTGTCGTTCCCATTAAGAGAAACTGCTGTTCCCATTAGGAGAAACTACCGTTCCCATGAAACTGACTGTAGTGTACTGAATAAGTTGACACTTCTTAATCCACTAAAAAAGATGGAAAA
>CAMTFK010000109.1 GCA_947071285.1 uncultured Bacteroides sp.
GTATACGATTTGATAACAACCAATTTACGTAACTTCTTCACAAGAAATGTGTGCCAATATGATTATATGAGTTATCCTATTCGTTTTGTTGGTTCATTAGCTTATAGCTATGCTACGATTCTTAGAGAGGTAGCTAATGAATTTGGCATTGAGCTGGATATTATTGAAGAAACTCCAATGAGTGGCCTAATCGACTTCCACTCACTAAATATTGAAGAACCTTAATATTTGTATATAAAGCATATCAAAAGAGGCTACACTCCCCTTGAAGAGCAAATATATAAATATAAAGTTAAATAAATGCAAAGGAATGTTCTTGATATTAAATTATAATATATCTTTGCTAAGAAGAAACAAAGAAATATTGTTTCATCACCTTTGTTAATAACGAGTTTATCTCTTAAAACAGCCAACTAAAGAATAACAGTCTTTAGTGTATTTTAATTTTTAATCGACGATTGTTTTACTAAGTTCTCTTGGAACTTGGTATATGCCTAAAAAGAATAAGAGAGATAAAATATAAGTTAAACCTATAAATAGAGAAAACGCCTATGGAACAGAAACTTGTCTAACAGAAGAAATAGCTTTAGCTATTCCTATACTGACTATCCTTGCCCTAATTTTTAGAGAGAACTATTTAATTAATAACAAAATCATCAATCTTTTTATGAATGAAGATCGCAAAAAACGAGGACTAACTAACAATAAGTTCCTCATAGCAGTAGCAATAAGTGCACTGTTCTTAAGTAGCGGTAACGTAATGGCTGCTCCAACTGCCTCGGACAATGTTTCAGAAGTAACAGAGCAAATGCAATCTATTACCGTTACAGGTTTGGTTGTAGATGTGGCAGGCGAACCTATTATCGGTGCCAGTGTGGTGGAAAAAGGTACTACTAATGGAATTGTAACCAACGTTGACGGTAAGTTTACTTTGAGTGTGAAGCCGGGCGCTACTTTAAAAATATCATTCATTGGTTACCAACCACAGGAAATAAAAGCAACCTCAACTATGAGAATCATCTTAAAAGAAGATACTGAATTATTAGATGAAGTAGTAGTGGTTGGATACGGTGTGCAGAAAAAAGCCAATCTAACAGGAGCGGTAACTACTGTAGACTTGAATAAGACTATGGCAGGCCGCCCTCAACAAGATGTATCCAAGGCATTGCAAGGTGCGGTTCCCGGTTTGACTATCACCACGGAAAATGGTGATATCAATGGAAGCGCCTCGATGCGTATTCGTGGTGTTGGTACGTTGAGTAACTCCGAAAAGAGTAATCCGTTGATTGTGGTGGATGGCGTTCCGATGGATGACATATCTTTCTTGAATACGCAGGATATTGAAAGTATCTCTGTATTGAAAGATGCCGCTTCTACCTCTATTTATGGTACGCGTGCTGCTTTTGGTGTTATCTTGATTAACACAAAGAGCGCCAAACCGACGGAAAAGGTTACCATTAATTATAGCAATAACTTCGCTTGGGATCAGGCAACCTACCTGCCCAATTTCCCTGATGTCCCCACTCAGCTTCTTTCCGCATTGGAGGCCAAGGCTAACGCCAACCAATATGAAGTTGAACTCTTTGGTATGTATTTCGATAAGCTATTGCCTTATGCTCAGAGATGGGCACAGCAGAACCGTGGAAAGCTGAAATATGGCGAAATGAGACCTTATCAGAGTGACAGCAATGTCGGTGATTATGCAATAATCGACGGAACTCCTTACTATTATGCCGACTGGGATGTTCAGGACATCTATTATAGCAAAGCTGCTCCTTCGCAGAGCCACAACATTTCTGTTCAGGGAACTTCCGGAAAGACTAATTACTATCTTTCTTTTGGCTATGACCAGAAAGAAGGTATCATGAAAGTACGCCCCGATGAACTGAAAAAGTACAATGTGTCAGTGAATGTAACTACCAACCTGTATGATTGGTTGCAAGTAGGTGCGCGTGTCAACTACTCCCGTAAGGCTTATGAGCGTCCTGATGTTTACAGTAGTACTTATCAGACTCTTTGGCGCTGGGGTTCTTTCTTTATTCCTTCAGGTACTATCGATGGTTATGACACCCGTCTTATGGCTATGCGTAAGCAAGCATCCGACCGTAGGGAAATCACTGACCTCACCCGTATGAATGCATTCCTGAAAGCTGAGATCGTTAAGGGGTTAACTCTGAATGCAGATTTTACTTATGCTATTCAGAACCTGAACAGTGGTTCGGAAGACTTCTCGGTTTATGGTGTTGACTGGTCGGGAATGCCTACTCCTAAATACATTGTTACTAAAAGCAACTCGGCAATTTGGCGGGATAATTCCAAACAGAATACTTGGACGCTGAATGTGTATGCCAACTACGCCAAGACTTTTGCTAAGTCTCACAACATGAATGTAATGGTTGGTGCCAATGCGGAAGAGGTGGATTATACTTATTTGTATGGATACCGCAAAGGACTGTATGACGAAGCGTATCCTGAACTGAACCTGGCCAACCAGGATGGACAACAAATAAACTGGTCGCATACTTCCCGTGCATCAGCCGGTTACTTCGGACGTATTAACTATGACTACAAGGGTATCTACTTGTTGGAGTTGAACGGACGTTACGACGGTTCTTCCAGATTCCCGCATACTGATCAGTGGGCTTTCTTCCCTTCTGCTTCTATCGGTTACCGTTTCTCTGAAGAAGCTTTCTTTGCACCGCTGAAAAAAGTTATCAGTAATGGTAAGTTGCGTGCATCTTATGGTGAAATTGGAAATGAAGCCATCGGCGACTATATGTTCGAAGCAATGATTACCCAACGTGAAAATACATCTGCTTCAGGATATATTTATTGGGTAGACGGCAACGGAGCTAATGCCAACAGGCTGACTCAATACAATATGCCTAAGCTTGTGTCGAAATCTCTTACTTGGGAACGCATCCGCACCACTGATATTGGTATCGATTTGGGTTTCCTGAACAATGAACTGACTGTAGGATTCGATTGGTATCAACGTGAAAACCGTGATATGCTTGCTCCTGCTCAGGTATTGCCAAATAGTGTAGGTGCCACTGCACCTTACGATAATGCCGGTACACTGCGCACACGCGGATGGGAGTTGAATCTCGACTGGCATCGTAAATTCGGTGAATTCAATGTGTATGCAAACTTCAATCTTAGTGACTCCAAGACAAAAGTAACGAAGTGGAGTGATGACTCTAAACTGCTCAGTTCTTATTATTCGGGTAAGAATTACGGTGATATCTGGGGATTTGAAACAGACCGTTACTTTGAAGAATCTGACTTTACCGGTCAGAATGCAGATGGTAGCTGGAACTATAAATCGGGTATTCCCAGTCAGTCAGCACTTGAACGGGCTCCATTCCATTATGGCCCGGGTGACATAAAGTTCAAAGATTTGGATGGTAGTGGTGCAATTGACGGTGGAAAAGGAACCGCTGACGACCACGGTGACTTGAAAGTTATCGGTAATTCACTTCCTCGTTACGAATATGCTTTCCACCTTGGTGGCAGTTGGAAAGGCATCGACTTGGACTTGTTCTTCCAAGGTGTGGGTAAACGTTCCGATTGGACTATTTCTTCTCTGAATTTCCCGATGATGCGTGCAGCCGACTTGGCTATTTATGATAATCAGACAAGTTATAATAGAGTGCTCTATACCGATGATTGGAAAACAATTACCGGTTATGAAATCAACCAGAATAATACCTATCCCCGTTTATATCCGGGTAATGAAGCCAAAGGTACCGTATCGGGCATTGCAAACGGTTCTAACAACTACTATCCGCAAAGCCGTTACTTGACCGACATGTCCTATCTTCGTCTAAAGAATGTAACCCTCGGTTATACTTTGCCGAAGGAATGGACCCGCAAAGCTTTCATCGAAAAGGCGCGCATCTACTTTAGCGGTAGCAACCTCTTCCTGCTTTACAAGGGTAGTGACCTCCCCGTTGACCCGGAAATCAGCACTGGTGACGGTCTCTCTTATGGTGGCTGGGGACGTACGACTCCTATCACTCGTACCTTCTCATTCGGTATTCAGGTAACCTTATAATAACCATTAAAACAATAAGAATGATGAAAAAAATATTCATATACGCAACAATAGTATTGATGGGCTTGACGAGTTGTAATGACTTTCTCGACAAGGCACCTCTGGATGCCTTTACCAATACTTCTGCATATTGGAGCAATACAAGCAACCTTGATAACCAATGCAATACGTTCTATAACAATTACTCGGGTTATGGAAATGGCAGCGGTGGCGGCTGGTTCTATTTTAAGACGCTGAGCGATGACCAGGTTGACTATCAGTCAACTGTCTGGACTTACACAAGTGTAGTTGCTACTTCTACAAACTGGTCTGCTCCTTTTACTGAGATCCGCCGTGCCAATTATATCATCGAAGGATTGCAAACATCTACGCTTGATGATGCTGTGAAAGCTAATTATGAAGGTCTGGCACGCTTAAACCGGGCATGGCAATATTATCAATTGGTTCGCATGTATGGTGATGTGCAGTGGATAACTACAGTTGTAGACCCGGCAGATAAAGATGTGGTTTACGGACCGCGTACGGACCGTGATGTTGTAATGGACAATGTGCTTGAAGACCTTAATTATGCTACCACTACAATTACGGGTACCAATAAGCAACGCTTCACTGCTGACATGGCATTGGCCATGAAAGCTGACATCACGTTGTATGAAGGCACCTATTGTAAGTATCGTAATGCCAATGACAATGCCGGTAAAGCAGCCGACAACACTCGTGCTGAGAAGTACTTGCGTGAGTGCGTATCAGCTTGTGAGGCATTGATGGCGAAAGGATATTCGTTGAATCCGAGCTATCAGGGAAATTACAATTCTGTGTCGCTGGCTTCTAATCCTGAGATGATTTTCTACAAGCCTTATTCACAGAATACCTTTATGCATTCCACCATTGACTACACTATCAATACAAGTGGAACCAGCGGTATGACTAAGAATGCTTTCGACAGTTATCTGTTCCTTGACGGTAAACCCAAAGCAACCACTACAATGGATACTAATGATGCTGCAGTCAAAGATGCAGATGGTAAATATAGTCTTGAGTCTGTTCTTGCTGTTCGCGACAAACGATTGACGGTTACCCTCGACCCTGTATTGTGCTTCAAGGGTAGTGCTTATAGCCGTGCCGGAGTTGCAGCGTTTACCTCCACTACCGGTTATGGTATAGCTAAATACGATAATACAACTGAGCTAAGTGTAAGTGACCGTAACAGTATTAACAAGCAGTACACAGACTGTCCGCTTTACTGGCTGTCTGTGGTTTATCTGAACTTTGCTGAAGCTAAGGCTGAACTTGGAACGTTGACACAAGCGGACCTGGACAACTCCATCAATAAATTGCAGGAGCGTGCCGGATTGCCCGCTATGACTACTCAACCGGAAGCTGATCCGGCCAATAATATGGGTGTCAGCAATTTGATTTGGGAAATTCGTCGTTGCCGCCGTTGTGAATTGATGTGTGATAATTGGACACGCTACTGGGATTTGATTCGTTGGCATAAGCTCGATTTGCTTGATTCTTCCAAGAATCCTACTATCTATCTCGGCGCTAACATGAAAAATGTAGAAAATCCGGAAATTGATATCAATAGTGATGGATATATGATTGGTTCAAATACTCTTAACCAACCACGTACTTACGAATCCAAACATTATTTCTATCCGATACCTACAACACAGTTGACTCTGAACCCCAATATGCAACAGAATCCTAACTGGAAATAAATAAGAAAGGGGGCTACACTTCACTGTAGCCCCCTTTTTTATTTATTGCAATATGAATGATTGCTTTTTAAACTGCGTTCTCCTTTACCAGATATTCTGCAATCTGCACTGCATTTAGAGCAGCCCCCTTCTTGATTTGGTCACCCACAATCCAGAAAGTCAGTCCGTTCTCATTAGTCAGGTCCTTACGGATACGGCCAACGTAAACGGGATCTTTGCCTGCAAGGAACAATGGCATCGGATATTCCTTTTCTGCCGGATTATCCTGCAATACCAGGCCGTCACCTTTTGCGAAAGCTTCACGAGCTTCTTCTACTGAGATAGGACGCTCTGTCTCTACCCAGATGCTTTCAGAGTGGGAGCGAAGGGCGGGAACACGTACACAAGTGGCACTTACCTTAATATCGGTGTGCATAATCTTGCGTGTTTCGTGATACATCTTCATTTCTTCCTTGGTGTATCCGTTTTCAGTGAACACATCAATCTGGGGAATGAGGTTGAATGCCAACTGGTAAGCAAACTTCTCAACGGTAACAGATTCACCGGCCAATACCTGACGATATTGCGTGTACAGCTCGTCCATAGCGGCAGCACCGGCACCGCTGGCAGCCTGATATGTAGAAACGTGTACGGTCTTTATATGAGAAAGCTGTTCGATGGCTTTCAGTGCCACTACCATCTGGATGGTGGTACAGTTGGGGTTGGCAATGATGCCGCGCGGACGGTCTTTAGCGTCGGCTGCGTTTACTTCAGGCACTACCAAAGGTACATCGTTATCCATACGGAAAGCACTGGAATTGTCAATCATCACAGCACCATATTTGGTGATGGTCTCGGCATACTCTTTAGAGGTACCAGCGCCTGCGGAAGTGAAAGCGATATCAACCCCTTTAAAGTCATCGTTGTGTTGCAAGAGTTTTACCTCGATCTGTTTACCGCGGAATGTGTATTTTGTTCCGGCACTGCGTTTAGAACCGAACAACACTAACTCATCCAACGGGAAATTCCTTTCATCGAGCACACGCAGGAATTCTTGTCCCACGGCTCCGCTTGCTCCAACAATAGCTACTTTCATTTTCTTTTGTTTTTTATTAAGTTTATAAAAATATTCTTCTATGCTTAAAAACGATAGAATTGGCTGCAAATTTATAACAATTTGCTGTATGACAACGTATAAAATGAAAAGTTTTTTGTTATTTTGCATCGTAAACCTAAAACTTGAAGCCCATGGACTTATTTGACTTCAGTCTGAAACTCCCGATAACCGACCCTACATGGATATTTCTCCTTGTACTTCTCATCATACTCTTTGCTCCCATTTTGTTGAACAGACTCCGTATTCCACATATCATCGGCATGATACTGGCGGGATTGGTGATTGGTGAGCATGGGTTCAATATTCTGGCAAGGGATAGTAGTTTCGAGTTATTCGGTAAGGTGGGGTTATATTATATCATGTTTCTGGCTGGTCTGGAAATGAATATGTCAGACTTTAAACAGAATCGTGGAAAGGCCGTGGTACTGGGATTACTGGCATTTATCATTCCGATAGGGATTGGGTTGGTGACCAATATGGCCTATCTGAAATATAGTTTCATAACTTCTGTTCTGCTGGCGAGTATGTACGCGTCGCATACGTTGGTGGCATATCCTATCGTCATCCGGTATGGTGTGTCCCGACATCGCAGTGTGAGCATTGCGGTAGGTGGTACGGCGGTAACGGATACGCTTACGTTGTTGGTGCTGGCTGTAGTAGGAGGTATGTTCAAGGGCGAATCCGGCGGGTTGTTCTGGCTATGGCTGGTTGTTAAAGTCATCTTCCTGGGCGGGCTGATTATGTATTTCTTCCCCCGCATCGGTCGTTGGTTCTTCCGTCGTTATGATGACAATGTGATGCAGTTCATCTTTGTGCTTGCCATGGTGTTTCTGGGAGCGGGGTTGATGGAGTTTGTCGGAATGGAAGGGATTCTCGGTGCTTTCCTTGCCGGTCTGGTGCTGAACCGTCTTATTCCGCATGTTTCTCCGTTGATGAACCATCTGGAGTTTGTGGGTAATGCGCTTTTCATTCCCTATTTCCTGATTGGGGTGGGAATGATGATTGACATACATGTGATTTTCGGTCATGGCAATGCGTTGAAAGTGGCGGGTGTGATGATTGTGGTTGCGTTGACGGGTAAGTGGATTGCTTGCTGGCTGACGCAGAAGATATATAAGATGGGAGCCATTGAACGGGAGTTGATGTACGGACTGAGTAATGCACAAGCGGCGGCTACGCTGGCGGCGGTGTTGGTCGGTTATAACATTATACTGCCCAATGGCGAACGCTTGCTGAATGATGATGTCCTGAACGGCACGGTGCTGCTTATTCTTGTAACCTGTGTGGTGAGTTCGTTTATTACTGAACGTGCTGCCCGTAAAATAGCCATTGACGAGGCGCATTTGGAAGAAGAGAACCGTCCGGCGGAATTAGAGAAGATTCTGATACCGGTTGCTAATCCGGATACGATTGAAGATCTCATCAACCTGTCGTTGGTGATACGTGACCCGAAGCAAAGGGATAATATGCTGGCTCTGAATGTGATTAATGATAATAATGCTTCGGAAGCTTTGGAAATTCGCGGGAAACGCAATCTGGAGAAGGCAGCGATGATAGCGGCATCCGCAGATGTCCCCTTGAAACTGATTAGCCGTTATGATCTGAATATTGCCTCGGGTATTATCCATACGGCCAAAGAACATGAAGTGACGGATGTTATTATCGGTCTGCACCGGAAAGTGAACATTGTGGACTCTTTCTTCGGTATGTTGGCGGAGAACTTGCTGAAAGGCTTGCACCGGGAAGTGATGATTGCCAAGCTCCTGATGCCGATTAATACGATACGAAGGATTAATATTGCCGTTCCGCCTAAAGCGGAATATGAAGCAGGTTTTCAGAAATGGGTGGAGCACTTCTGCCGTATGGGAAATATGTTAGGGTGCCGGGTGCACTTCTTCGCCAATGAAGAAACAACCGGACTTCTGCAAATGCTGGTGAAGAAGCGATATAGCACAACATTGACAGATTTCTCCCGTTTGGATGATTGGGGTGATTTGTTATTATTGACCGGACAGGTGAATTATGATCACCTATTAGTCATAATAAGTGCCCGTCGTGGTTCTATTTCCTATGACCCGACGTTTGAAAGACTTCCTGCCCAGTTAGGAAAATATTTTGCCAACAATAGTTTGATAGTGCTTTATCCTGACCAGTTGGGAGAGCCGCAGGATATGTTGTCTTTCTCCAATCCACGTGGAAACAATGAGGATCAGCACTACGAAAAGGTGGGTAAGTGGTTCTATAAATGGTTCAAGAAAAGTAATTAGTGATAAAGTGATTAGTGGTTAGCAGGATGGAAGATTGGCGACAAAGGACACAACTCTTATTGGGTGAAGAGAAGATGAAACGGCTGCGACAGGCACACGTGCTCGTTGTCGGTCTGGGTGGAGTAGGAGCATACGCAGCGGAAATGATTTGCCGTGCGGGAGTAGGACGCATGACAATTGTGGATGCAGATACGGTGCAACCTACAAATATAAACCGCCAGCTCCCGGCTTTGCATTCCACATTGGGACAGAGTAAGGCAGAGATATTGGAGAAGCGTTTTCGGGATATTAATCCGGAGATTGAACTGACGGTGCTGCCCGTATTTCTGAAAGATGAAAATATCCCCGAACTGCTGGATGCAGCATCTTATGATTTTGTGGTGGATGCCATTGATACGTTGGCTCCGAAGTGCCATTTGATAGCAGAAACCTTAAAGCGACATATTAAGATTGTTTCCAGTATGGGTGCCGGTGCAAAGAGCGATATTACCCAGGTTCGTTTTGCCGATATATGGGATACTTATCACTGCGGATTGAGTAAAGCCGTAAGGAAACGGTTGCAGAAAATGGGAATTAGACGTAAACTACCGGTGGTGTTCAGTACGGAACAGGCAGACCCGAAGGCGGTGCTGCTGACTGAGGATGAGATGAATAAGAAATCGACATGCGGAACGGTCAGTTATATGCCGGCGGTATTCGGATGCTATCTTGCGGAATATGTGTTGAAGAGATTATAAATAGTATGATACAGTTAGAAGGAATAACCAAGAGCTTCGGTAACTTGCAAGTTTTGCGAGGCATCGACCTGAACATAGATAAAGGAGAGATTGTCAGTATTGTCGGCCCGAGTGGTGCCGGAAAGACTACTTTGCTCCAGATAATGGGAACACTGGATGCTCCTGACAGCGGAACGGTAACCATTGACGGCACTCTGGTGAGCCGGATGAAGGAAAAAGAACTGTCTGCTTTTCGCAATAAACATATTGGCTTCGTATTCCAGTTTCACCAACTCTTGCCGGAATTCACCGCATTGGAGAATGTGATGATACCTGCTTTCATTGCCGGTGCGGGGCAGAAAGAAGCTACAGCCTCTGCAATGGAATTGCTTGACTTCATGGGGTTGTCGGACCGTGCGGGGCATAAGCCAAATGAGCTTTCCGGTGGAGAGAAGCAACGTGTGGCCGTAGCCCGTGCCCTTATCAATCATCCGGCTGTGGTGTTGGCTGACGAACCTTCGGGTAGCCTGGATACACATAATAAGGAAGAATTGCATCAGCTCTTCTTCGACCTTCGCAACCGTTTCGGACAAACGTTCGTCATTGTCACCCACGATGAAGGACTGGCACAGATAACAGACCGCACGGTGCACATGGTGGACGGGGAGATTGCAACTCCTTATGTATGAGTTGCTTGTTCCAAAAGCTTTGGGAACGCGTTCGGAAAGCTTATTGAGCGCGTTCGGAAAGCTTCCGGAATACGTTCAATAAGGTAGGCGAATTATATTACCTATTCAAAGCAAACATAATGACTGATTCTTTCTAAGTCAGCTTCTGTAAATTCCTCGTAGAGGGTGAAAGGTTTAAGGCTCGTTAACGAGCCTTTTTTCTTGCGATATTCCACAAATGCTTTGGCTTGGTAGAAGTTGATGTAAGGGTGGGAGCGCAACCTGTCTACGCTGGTATGGTTCAGATTGATGCGGTGAATGCCTGCCGGGTCTATGCTGAACCAACTTTGTAACTGTTGTGCATCAAGATTGATATCCTTCAGTTGCTCTATCCGGTAGAAGCCTCCTAGACGTTGCCGATAACCTGCAATCAGACGGGCTATGCCGCTCCCGATACCGGGTATCTTTTTTAGTTCGGTGGTGTCGGCAAGGTTCAGGTCGATTACAGTGCCGGATGCGTACTTTATATTTCCTGCCTGTGCAGGTTGGGGAATGTATAACTGCGGTGTATTGCGTGCCGTATCTTCGGGGGCGATATATATATAAGGTGAAAGATTGGAATATTGTTCTTCCGTCATACCATATATCTTCTTGAAATCTTCCGGTTTCCGGAACTTGCCACCTTTGGAGCGGTAGTGCAAGATGTTTTTAACCATCCAGGCAGGCAAACCTAAATGTCGGAATGCCATTGAATCTGCCTTATTGGGGTTGAAGGGCGCCAGGACTACAGGAATTTCAGCTTCTTCTCGTTCATAAGATGTATGTTTCCACCTGCTTCGGGGTTGTTCCTTCTCTTCCAGTGAAGCCATAAATTCGTCGTATTCCTGCCGTGCAGCAGTCTGCTCTGCCATATCAGCCGGAGAGATATTTTCCCTACGCTGCCAGGCAGATATAAGATACCCGGAGAGAAGAACGATGCCTGTTGCTGCTATGAGTATCAGGATACCTCGCCTTTCTCCCCGGGAGAAGTAAAAGAAATCTCTAAGTGGATTTTGCATCTTCTACAATTTCAGGAAGCCCAGTTCTTTGATGAAGATGAGTGAAATGGCTATCGGAGCTATAAACTTCAATATGAATATCAGCACTTTGTAGAACGTTACTTTCAGCGTTCCGTTGTTGCTCACTTCTTCCCAGACTATCTTCTTATTCAGATACCAGCCGGTGAAGATGGAAATGCATAAACCACCTAACGGCAACATAATCTTAGCCGTGACAAAGTCGAACAGGTTAAACAGGTTCAGACCGAATATAGTGTAGTCTCTGCCCACTCCTAATGAAAGCGAACATAAGATACCCAAAAACATACAACCACCCGTCACGATACTTGCCGCACGCTTCCGGCTCAGATGGAACTCTTCGTGCAGATAGGCTGTCACTACTTCGTGCATGGAGATGGTAGAAGTAAGCGCGGCAACCGCCAGAAGAACATAGAACATTACAGAGAATATATATGCCAGTAGAGGTATACCACTAAATGCCTGCTGGAATACATTCGGCAATGTAATGAAGATGAGGCTCGGACCTGCATCGGGCTGTATGCCTACCGAGAAGGCCGCCGGGAAGATGATGAGCCCTGCCAATATTGCAACGAATGTATCGATGATGCTGACGCTGAAAGCTGTCTTTGTCAGATTCGTATCTTTTTTGAAGTAAGATGCATAGGTGCAAAGGCATCCCATTCCCAGACTCAGGGAGAAGAAGGCCTGTCCCATGGCACTCAGGAATACGTTGGTAGTTACCTTATCCCATTCCGGCTTCAGAAGAAACTCCAGACCTGCACCGGAGCCTGGTAATGCAATGGAACAGCCTGCCAGTATGATTAACAGGATAAACAACATCGGCATCATAATCTTGGCGGATTTCTCAATACCCTTTTCCACTCCTTTCACGATGATGAAGTGGGTGGCAAGAAGGAAGAGTATCAACCAAATAACCGGTCGCCAGGAACTTGTAGAAAATGAATCGAATGTCTGGATGTAATCGGCTGCCGTTTTTCCGGCAAAGTTGTCGGTGACGGCTTCGCCAATGAATTCCAACGTCCAGCCTGCCACAACGGAATAATAGCTCAGAATCAGAAATCCCGCCAACACCCCCATGCGTCCTACCCAACGCCAATGCGTGCCCGGTGCCAGTTTTTGATAAGCTCCGGCTGTGTTGGCTCGTGAGTGACGTCCGATGAGGAACTCGGATACCATGATGGGGATTCCTAAAATAAGTACGCATGCTAAGTAAATGAGAATAAACGCAGCACCGCCGTGATTGCCTGTCTCGTAGGGAAACCGCCATATGTTACCCAGACCGACTGCGGAACCTGCCGAAGCAAGTATGACGCCTAGTTTGCTTCCAAAGTTGGCTCTGTCATTTTTAGTCATAAAAAAGTAGATTATTCTTTCATTTCGTTATTATTCTCTACTAAAACATGCAAATATAGAAAATGTTCTGTACTTTTGCGCACAAATCGTTCATAAATTGAAATATGCTATACTATATTAAGAAATATCCGGTGTCGTTGCTGATTATACTGACGGTGATTTATTTGTCGTTTTTTAAGCCGCCCACAACTGAACTGAGCAACATTCCCAATATTGATAAAGTTGTACATATTTGTATGTATATGGGGATGTCCGGCATGTTATGGCTGGAGTTTCTCAGGGCGCATCGTAAGAGTGATTCTCCTTTGTGGCATGCATGGGTAGGAGCCTTTGTGTGCCCTGTGCTGTTCAGCGGAATGGTGGAGTTGTTGCAGGAGTATTGCACCACTTACCGTGGCGGTGACTGGCTGGACTTTGCTGCGAATACTACAGGAGCGGTTATTGCTTCACTGATAGGCTACTTTGTGCTGCGTCCGTGGATGATGAAGAGACAGTAAATAGGTGGCGATTGATTATAAATAATCAATCACCGTATTCAGTTTAATTCCATTGGAGCCTTTGATAAGGATGGTTTTCCCGTGAGGCTTGCTTTTCTGTAAGACCTCAATGACTGCCCGTGCATCGGGGTAAGTAGGGAAATGATGTTTGGCAGCAGCAAACTGGTCGCCTACCAGCATCACGTCTTCAAAACCGCATTCCGTGAGGAAATCTGCAATCTTCTGATGTTCTTCTGGTCCCTCTTTCCCTAATTCTCTCATATCTCCCAATATCAGCATTTTATTTTCAACTTTCATGTTATGGAAGTTGCTGATGGAAGCCTGCATACTGGTGGGGTTAGCGTTGTATGCATCGATAATCAGCGTATTATCTGCGGTTTGTTTCAACTGCGAACGATTATTCTGTGGAG
>CAMTFK010000110.1 GCA_947071285.1 uncultured Bacteroides sp.
GACTGAAAGAATACCTCGTACAGGAAAAAGGATTGAATGTACGTGACATCACCGCCACGCGGATACTGAAACGCAGCATCGACGCCCGGCAACGGACCATCTTTGTCAACCTGACCGTACGGGTTTATCAGAATGAAACGCCCAAAGATGACGAGTTTCAGCACACCACCTATAATAATGTGGAAGGAAAACCGCAGGTCATCGTAGTAGGTGCCGGCCCCGGCGGATTATTCGCAGCATTAAAGCTCATTGAGCTTGGACTACGCCCCATCATCGTGGAACGCGGCAAAGACGTGCGCGAGCGTAAGAAAGACCTGGCACTCATCAGCCGGGAACACACCGTAAACCCGGAATCTAATTACAGCTTTGGTGAAGGAGGTGCGGGAGCTTACTCGGACGGCAAGCTCTACACCCGCAGCAAGAAGCGCGGAAATGTGGATAAAATACTAAATGTATTTTGCCAGCACGGGGCATCTACGGCTATTCTTGTTGACGCTCACCCTCATATCGGTACGGACAAACTGCCGAGAGTCATAGAAAACATGCGGAACACCATCATAGAATGTGGCGGTGAGGTACATTTTGAAACACGCATGGATGCACTTATCATTGAAGGCGACAAAGTGAGAGGAATTGAGACAAATACGGGCAAGACTTTCCTCGGGCCTGTGATTCTGGCAACCGGACATTCCGCACGCGATGTATACCGCTGGCTGGCGGACAATAATGTAACGATAGAACCTAAAGGCATTGCGATAGGTGTTCGCCTGGAACACCCTTCCATGCTGATAGACCAAATACAATATCACAACAAGAATGGACGGGGCAAATATCTTCCTGCTGCGGAATACAACTTTGTGACACAGGTAGACGGACGAGGAGTGTATAGTTTCTGCATGTGCCCCGGCGGTTTCATTGTCCCTGCTGCCAGCGGACCAGAACAAGTGGTAGTGAACGGGATGTCTCCCTCCAACCGTGGCTCGCGCTGGAGCAACTCCGGTATGGTCGTAGAAATACAGCCGGAGGACTTGGAGAGTGGAGAGTGGAAAACGGAAGGTTCTCCCCTTCTTTCCGTACTCCGGTTTCAGGAAGAACTGGAACGCCAATGCTGGCTCCAAGGTGGAAGACGGCAGACAGCTCCCGCACAGAGAATGTTGGATTTCACCCGTAAGAAGTTAAGCTACGATTTGCCTGAATCTTCTTATAGTCCGGGACTGGTATCCTCTCCCCTGCATTTCTGGATGCCGGAATTCATCACCAAGCGGTTGTCACAAGGTTTTCAGCAATTCGGGCGGACCAGTCATGGTTTTCTGACCAACGAGGCAGTAATGATTGGAGTGGAGACACGTACATCTTCCCCCGTACGCATTGTGCGCGACCGGGAAACGTTGCAGCACGTCACTATTGAAGGGCTTTTCCCCTGCGGTGAAGGGGCCGGATATGCCGGAGGTATCGTTTCGGCAGGAGTGGATGGAGAACGGTGTGCCGAAGCAGTGGCCAACTATTTTAAACTATAAATCGCTATTTCTTTTTATTCGGGAATTTTGTTTTTATCAAATGTTTATCACTAACTTTGCTATACGCTTTTTTATGCAATGAATGAAAAACACACTTGATATGCAAATGAATAATGCTTTAGGAAGTTCCTTTAATGATATATATGCTTCTTATTATAAGAAGTCATTCTTCTTTGCCAAATCATACGTTCATGATGATTTGGCAGCAGAAGATATTGCTTCCGAATCATTGATTAAATTATGGGAAAAGCTGAAAGCAGAGAATATTGATTATATAGAACCACTGCTGCTTACCATACTGAAAAATAAAGCTTTGGACTATCTGAAACACGAAGAGGTTAAACGCACAGCCTTTGAATCGATGGTCGATTGGCAGCAGCAGGAACTTTCTATCCGTATCTCAACTTTGGAGTCATGCGACCCCAATGAAATATTCTCGGATGAAGTGGAAAGCATCATCCGCGAAACATTAAAAGCATTATCCGACCAAACCCGTCAGGCATTTCTACTGAGTCGGTTCGAAAACAAGTCTAATAAGGAAATCGCCGAACAGATGGGAATCTCCATAAAAGGAGTGGAATATCATATATCAAAAGCATTAAAAGCATTACGGATAACCTTAAAAGATTACCTTCCCCTATTTTATTTCTTCTTCTATTATTAGACTCCGGCATATGCCTTCTGTCTTTTTTGAGAGCAAAAATGAAAATTCTTTTATTTTTGCCTATTTTCTTTTAGGGTTGTTTCCACTTTAGTCGTTACTATATAAAATAGCATAAAGTATGAATACTGAATTACTACAAAAATATATATCCGGCAATGCCACCGAAACTGAAAAGCAACACGTTACCGAGTGGATGCAGGAGAGTCCGGAAAACATGCGTGAATACATGGCACAACGTAAACTATACGATATTGCCTTGTGGCGCACAAAACCTGTAATAGAAGAAAATAAACAGCAAAAAAAGAGGTTTACATTGCGTACGCTTTGGATAGAAGCGGCAAAAGTCGCAGCAATATTTGCAATCATCCTATTAGGTACACATTATTGGTCTGAAAAGCACCAGGTACAGAAAAGTGAATCACTTCAATCCATACATGTACCCGCTGGGCAACGGGCTGAGCTTATGTTAGCAGACGGAACAAAAGTATGGCTGAATTCATTGAGTACATTAACTTTCCCCGGGAATTTTGACGGTGACATCCGGAATGTGAAGTTAGATGGTGAAGGTTACTTTGCTGTGACTAAAAATGCAAAACAGCCTTTTATTGTAGAAACCAATAAATGTAATGTCAAAGTATTGGGTACAGAATTTAATGTAATGGCTTATGCAACGGACAGTATCTGGGAAACAGCTTTACTGGAAGGGGCAGTAGAAATATTAAGTTCCGGCACATCAGTAAGCGGGATGAAGTTGGAACCCAATACTATGGCTAGTTTAAAAGGAAACAAACTGATAAAAGAACGAATCAAAGACCCCGAACACTTTTTGTGGCGTGAAGGCTTGATTTGTTTCAATAATGTATCCGTCAAAGACATGCTGGAAAAGCTAAAGTTATATTACGGAGTGGACATTATTATAAACAATACTAAAATATTAAACAATCATTATTCAGGTAAATTTAGAACCAGAGACGGATTAGAGCACGTTTTAAAGGTTCTCAAACTGAATAATAAATTTACCTACAAGAAAGATGACGAAAAGAATGTAATCACTATTAATTAACCTTTTAAAATCGTTTTGCCTATGAAGTAACACACTCTAATAAAAAAGAATGGGACAGTGCTGCAACACCATCCCATAGATAGTCAATTATGCATTGACTTTTTTCTCTAGATAATCTTAAGTAAAAACCTAAAATTAGTAATGCAAATATATGAAAAATATTTTGTATCAGGAATCTATTGTAGAAATTAAACATTTATTCCATATTATGAAAATCACAGCCTTAATCCTGTTCATATTTGCCGGAACAACCTTTGCCACAGAAACTTATTCTCAGGTACTGAAAGTGACTGTTGTGGCTGATAAAATATCGACAGCTAAAGTTATCCATGAAATAGAAAAACAAACAGATTATTTGTTCGTATACAAAGTGGACGAAGTCAATCTGAAACGCACTGTTCAAGTAGATGCAGAAAACCAGTCAGTAGCTGAAGTTCTGAATAAAGTGTTTGAAGGTACTGATATTTATTACGCCATGGAAGGTAAGAATATCGTGTTGATGAGTAAAGCGAAAGCAGGTGACGTTGCTCAACAGACCAATAAAGTAACAGGAATTGTGAAAGACAAAGACGGTATTCCTATTATTGGTGCAACAATCATTGAAAAAGGGACTGCAAACGGTACCGTTTCTGACCTTAATGGCAACTTTAGCCTACAATTGAACAGTCAAGGAACGATAATCATTTCTTATATAGGCTATATCACACAAGAAATCAAAGTGGACAGAAGCAATGAACTTGTCATAGTATTAGAAGAAGATACGGAAACGCTGGATGAGGTAGTAGTAGTAGGCTATGGTGCCATACAGAAACGTTCGGTATCCACTGCAATCTCAACTGTAAAAGGTGGAAAAATCTCAGACATGCCGACATCAAATATATCACAAAGTCTTGTAGGTATGTCATCAGGTATCACCTTACAACAAATTAGCGGTGAACCAGGTGCCGCACCGGCAATCCGCGTTCGTGGTTCCGGCTCTATCAATAGCGGAAACGACCCTCTATTTGTTATTGACGGCTACCCGACAACAGACGCAGAACTTTTCAATAATATCAATCCTGCCGATATTTCCGACATACAAATATTAAAAGACGCAGCTTCATCTGCAATTTATGGTTCCAAGGCAGGTAACGGCGTTATTATTGTTACTACTAAACAAGGTCAAACTGGAAAAGCTAAAGTCAGCTTCTCCACACAGGTGGGATGGAGCGAGGCTCAAAACTATGTAGATGTACTCGAAGCAAATGACTATATGGATATGATTATTGAAGCTCGCACAAACAACGGAACCATTCAAGACTTCCCCCAATTGGTTCAGATGAGAGAGAGCGGAAACTATGTGAATACGAACTGGCAGGATGCCATCTTCCGCAATGCACTGAATTACAGAGGCAACACCACTATAACAGGAGGAACGGAAACCTTAAAATACAACTTCTCCGCAAACTACCAAAACGAAGATGGTATTTTACTGAACTCTTACTATCGCAGAACGGGAATAAAAGGAGGATTTGAAGCTAATCTATCCAAAAAGGTAAAACTTGGCGTAAACTTGAACACAACTTATAGCAAAAAGCGCATTCAGCAGCCAACAGGTGGAAATACCGAAGACGTAACAGGCGTAATCGCTCAAGCATTGTCAATGCCACCTATACTTCCCGTTTATCAACCTAATGGGGATTATACTCAAATAGCCCAGCATTATGCTGGCTTAGGACTCAACAACCAACTTCGAAATCCCGTTGCGAATTTGATGGAAAACCGGAATGACACATGGTCTATCCGCACGATGTCCAATGCTTATCTTGAAGTGAAGCCTATCAAGGGATTGACATTGCGCTCATCGGTAAACTTCACAACCAACTCTGCCAAGAAAGACTACTACCAATCTGCTTATCTGCTGGGCAACAAGTACACAGGCAACAAATCTACACCTGATTTAACCAGCATTGACGGCTATCGTATGTCCGGTTTTGGCTATAACACCTACTGGTCCACTACAGCAACTTACGATATTATGTTCAATGAAAAGCATCACCTGAATGCCATGATTGGATATGACTTCGAATACAATAGTGACTTTGATGTGCAGCAGGATGATCGGACAGACTCCGATAACCCTATCGCCTATAATAATACATCCATCACCAATGTAAACGGCGCGGCACTGTGGACGGGGTCTTCCAATTACTCAAACTATGTGTTCGATGCCATGTTTGCACGTTTAGTTTATGACTATAACTATAAATATGTTTTTTCAGGTTCTGTCCGTCGTGACCGCTCCAGTAAGTTCGGACCAGACAAACGTGCCGGATGGTTCTATTCCGGTTCGTTGGCATGGAACCTAACGGAAGAAGAATTTATGAAAAACATAAGCTGGCTCAACATTGCCAAACTCCGTGCCAGTTATGGGGTGACAGGCAATGACCAGATAGGCAACAACTATGCATGGATATCCAGCATTAGTTCCGACCAAAATGTAGTATTCGGCAATACAGCCATATCAACCTATTACCCCAGCGGTTACTCAAACAGGCAGTTAGGATGGGAGAAGAATAAACAGATAGATTTAGGATTTGACATCGGCATATTCAATGCCCTTAATGTTGTTGTAGATTTCTATAAGAGAACCAGTGACATCGTGATGCCAGCTAATATCCCCAACTTCAACGGCATATCAGGCAGCGTTTATATGAATGCCGGACAAATAGAAAATAAAGGTATAGAAATTCAAATTTCCGCCACCCCATTCAAAGGAGAGTTTTCTTGGGAAACAACACTCAGTTGGTCAAAGAATAACAATAAAATTCTGTCGCTTGCCAATAATCAAAACCAACTTGCCAACGCAAAAGCAGGTACTAAATGGGGCAATGTGATAAGGAACTACGTAGGACGACCGATGGGTGACATGTATATGCTCAAAGTAATAGGAACGTTTAACACGGAAGAGGATTTAGCCAAATATGCCACAAACGGTACGCAAGGCATTGGTGACTTAATATTTGAAGACTACAAAAAAGATGGCACCATCGACGTCAATGACTATCAATTGGTAGGAAACTATCAACCTGACTTTACCTTTGGCTGGAACAATACTTTTAAGTATAAAGACCTTGACCTGGCTGTCACTATCGACGGGCAATGTGGCGGCAATGTAATTTATGCGGCTGCACGTGCTTTCTCACTGAACCGTTACGATGACAATGTACTGGCAGAGTCCGGGCTGGGACGTTGGATATCACCAACCAATACCGGAAACGGTACATCACACAAAGCCGGCACAAACAACTTGGGCAGTAACATCGGACCTTCCACGAGATACCTTTATGACGCAGACTTCCTGCGTATCCGCAATATATCCCTCGGATATACATTACCGAAGAAGTTCTGTAAAACAATAGGTATAGAAGGGTTACGTATCAGTGCCAATGTACAAAACCTGTGGACTTTTGATAAATACCCAGGGTATTCTGTCGAAGCAAACTATGAAGGAAACTCCGCTACAAACAATGGTGTGGATTTCGGTGGATATCCCATCTCACGCACCTTTACTTTCGGCCTTAATTTTAACTTTTAAAAACAACGCAGTAGTATGAAAACTTTCAATAAACTTATATCGCTTGCAATCATTTCCATGACAAGTATTGTCTATACTGCTTGTAGTGACAGCTTTTTTGATCGCTATCCTACCGATTCCATGCAGATGGAAACTTATCTGAAAAATGATACCGAATTACAAAACATACTCTTCAATGGTTATTACCATTTGCAAGACATAACATTAAACGTTAACTACGTCAACAGCCTGGCTACAGACGAAGGATACGACTACAAGAAAAACAATTCTGTGGATCACATTAACCTGAATGAGAGTACATGGGATGCAACGTTAGGAATCACCAGTGAGATATGGGAGCATTGTTTCAATATGATAAACCGCTGCAACAACGTCCTACTTAAACTGGACAATGCTACTGAAGCAAACAGAACACAATACGAAGGTGAAGCCTGCTTCCTCAGAGCATACGCTTATTTTACGCTCGTAAGGCTTTTTGGACCAGTACCTGTTACAAAAGCTCCAATTGAGGACTACTCTACCCTTTACAATTATGGACGGAGTAGCGTGGACGAAGTCTATAACCTGATAAAAGAAGATTTGAAAACTGCCATAAATAATCTTCCCGACAACTATTCTGCCGACAACATGAAAGGACGAGCAACAAGAATAGCAGCCTATACCATGCAAGCTGATGTCTTCATGACGTTACAAGATTTCACCTCAGCCCAAAAGTCTATAGAAAACATACTAACCTATGCCAATCAAAATGGTGAGAAACTCGGTTTGGAAAGTGATGTTCTACGAATCCATGCTTCGGATAATCCCATGGGAAAAGAGATTATTTTTGCGGCTCAATACAACAACGGTGCAACGGTAGTAGCTAATCCGCTTATGGGACGCTCCATACCAGCAGCTACACCTTCTACCCAACCCGCCTACATCTATGCGGACGGAACAAAATCAACCATTACCACTTCACAAGGTACCAGTTGCATGCTGATGACATGGGAGCTCTACAACACATTCAAAGCCAACAGCAATGACCAACGTTTCCGGAAATTAGTCTATAACGGAATTTATACGAATGAATATGTATCTGTAGCCAGCGAAGAGGTGGACGTAACCAAGGAAGGATATACTTACCTCCCCGTCACATTGAAATATTTCGATTTCGGGAATGAAGGTATGACAACTTGCGCATCTGGTAACGACAACATCATATACCGATTTGCAGATGTTTTATTGATGTACGCTGAGTGCCTAAACGAAATAGGAGCCCTCGAATCTGCTACCAACTACCTGAATCAAGTGAGGACACGCGCCGGACTGGCTAATACAACTGCCACTACACGAGAAGAGATGGATATAGCCATCGAAAATGAAAGAATGCTGGAATTATGTTTCGAGGGGCACAGATGGTATGACCTGGTTCGCAGAGAAAGAATTACAAAAGTGATGGAAAATCACTTTGCCCACCGTACACAAGGACTCAATCCCACTCTTCAGTCCGGCAATAATGGCATGACTGTAAGCAACGCATCCGATGTCACCGGTACCCCGGGCACATGGAAGTGGACAGGTTCATCTGCCGCCATCTTATTCGGCATTCCTTACGACCAGATTCAACTATCAGGCGACTGGAAACAAAACGAATTATATTAATAGCTATTATTTATAAAACATGAAAAGCAATCTTCTTGCCGGCAGCCTATGTGCTGCTGGCATCATTATACCGCAAATAATCTTTGCCGGTGACAAGAACAGGGAAGTAAGCCCTGATAAACCGAACATCATTTTCATCTTAGCTGATGATATGGGATATGGTGACTTGTCCTGCTATGGAAATCAATATGTGAAAACTCCAAATATTAACCGATTAGCCGAAACAGGAACACGGTTTAACCAATGCTACGCAGGAAGTGGCATCAGTTCACCATCAAGATGTGCACTAATGACAGGAAAAAATACGGGGAATACCCGTATACGGGATAATATGTGTACAGCCGGAGGCATTGCCGGAATTAAAATAAATCCAGATGGTGATTCCACCATCGTCAGAAGGGCTAACCTATTACAACAAGATACGACCATTGCCACTGTACTAAGCGCAGCAGGCTATCGGACTTGTCTAGTAAACAAATGGCATTTGGACGGCTATGAAAAAGAGGCCTCACCCAACCATCGCGGATTTGATGAGTTCTATGGGTGGACTATCTCTACAGTGCACAGCAATTCTCCTTATTATTATCCCTATTACCGTTTTCATGGCGATTCGCTCATCCATATCCCCGAAAATGCAGATGGGAAACATGGTATCCACAACAATGACTTGAGCACCAATGATGCCATTGCCTTTGTGCAAAGGAATAAAGACAACCCATTTTTCCTCTACTTAGCTTTTGACGCTCCTCATGAACCTTATAACATAGATCAAACAGGATGGTACGAAGGACAGGAAACTTGGGAACCGGACACTAAACGTTACGCCTCGCTAATTACTCACATGGACGCTGCCATCGGACGGTTGATAGACAAGTTGGAACAACTCAATCTGCGGAAGAACACATTGATTATTTTTGCCTCGGATAATGGAGCAGCCGTTCAGGCTCCCATCAAGGTGTTGAATTGCAATGCAGGCTTCAAAGGTCGAAAAGGAATGCTCTACGAAGGGGGAATCCGAGTACCCTTCATCGTCAACCAACCGGAGAAAGTACCTGTGCAAACACTCAACAATATTATCTATTTTCCTGATGTAATGCCTACATTAGCTGCGTTGGCTAAGGGTACGAAACATTTACCACAGCATCTCAACGGCATAAATATCTTACCGCTCTTTTATGGAAAACAGGTTGATACAGACAACCGTTTACTATATTGGGAATTCCCGGGCAAACAGCGTGCCGCCAGAAAAGGAGATTGGAAATGTGTTACTATCAGGCCTAATCAACCCTTAGAATTGTATAACTTGAAAGAAGATCCGGAAGAAACAAACAATCTTGCAGAGAAATACCCTGAAATGGTAAGAGAGTTCGATCAAGAAATGCAAAAGATGCACATACCTACCCCCAACTGGCCTCAGCCGGGAGAAGTATTCTGACACTTATTTAAATACCACAAGAAATGAGGGCACTCTAAGCCCTCATTTTTTGTTTAAGGTGTACAATCACCATTATGAGCTAAAATAATACAGGTATATGCTAATTTATAGTCTACTAGTACTTTTCGTACAAAAATACAGTTTTTTGAACAGGAATACATTCTCTAACCTTCTTGAAGTTCCGACATTTGTATAATGATAAATATCAATCATAACAATAAAACAACAACCAGTTGAATGTATTCGACTTGAATCTTTTTTATATAATAATGTACTCGATGAAAAACATTCTTATTACTTTACTATCAATGCTTATTCCAAGCACTGTAATTATGGCACAATATCAGAATGTGCAGGAAAAAGCCGCTTTGGTGAATGCACCTTTAGAAAAATTTGTATCGCAGCAAAAAACGCTTTTCAATTTCAATTGGAAATTTCAGTTAGTTACAGAAGAAAATAAGGATGCTGATTTCGCCTCCCCTTCATTAGATGACTCTTCCTGGCGTATTCTTGACCTGCCACACGATTTCCAATTTGAACAACCGTGGACACAAGCTAGTGGCGGTGCACGCGGCTTTAAACCTATGTGCGAGGGATGGTATCGCAAATCTTTCCAGGCAGATCCATTATGGAAAGGGAAACGGGTAGTGATGGATTTCGGGGGAATCATCTACTTAGGTGACGTCTACCTGAATGGATACAAAATAGCCTCAACAGACTATGGATATGTAGGCATTGAAGCAGACCTTACTCCTTATCTGCATTTTGACAAGGAAAATATAGTAGCAGTATATGCATCTACCGGTCCTAAAAAAGGTTCTCGTTGGTATACAGGTGGCGGATTGTTCCGCGATGTTTATCTGCAAGTTCAAAATCCCACTCACATAGCACGACACGGGATTTATATTACTACTCCCGAAGTCACATCTGATGAAGCAATAGTTGCCATACAGGTGGAAGTAGATGGTTGGCAAAAACATAATGTATCGATTCGCACCACAGTCCGTAATCCGGAAGGAAAAGTAGTGGGTTCTGCCCATAACACCATGCCCAAACATACTCACCAAACTTGTACTGAGTTAAAGTTGCCTGCAATAACTTTGAAGAGCCCACAGCTCTGGTCGTGCAATACACCGCAACTGTATAGTGCAGATGTGGTTGTGGTAGCAGATGGTATGGTAGTAGACAGTATTACAGAACAATTCGGTATCCGCAAGTTAGAGTTTTCACCTGAATTTGGTTTCAAACTCAATGGAGAAAAGATATTTCTACAAGGCAATGCCAACCATCATGATCTCGGCGCATTAGGGGCTGCTTCTTACGATAGAGCTATTGAACGCATGATGTTACAGTTGAAAGCTTTCGGTTATAATACAATTCGTTGTTCGCACAATCCCTACAGTGACAGTTTCGCCCGAATTGCAGACCGCGTGGGGATGCTCATTGTAGATGAATTGACAGACAAATGGAGTGATAATGATTATTGGGGTGGGCGCCGGCCATTCACTCAGATTTGGTCTGACCTGATTATAGAGTGGATAAAACGTGACCGTAACCGTCCGTCAATCATTCTTTGGAGTTTAGGTAACGAATTGCAAATTCGTGAAGGATGGGCAGGTTTTAAAGGGATTAATGATTGGGGCATCACCACCTATCGCATCTTCAATCAATTAGTGAAGCGTTTTGATGACAGCCGCCTGACAACAGTCGCAATGTTCCCTGCACGTGCCGGTGCCATCACTCGCCACGACAAAGACTTCGACAGTTATCTTGTTCCGCCCGAACTGGCTTGCGCCACAGAAGTTGCTTCATTCAATTATCAATCGGATAAGTACGCTGCTTATCTTCAGCATAAACCAGACCTCATACTCTTTCAAAGTGAAGCCGAGACCTACAAATTATTGGAACCCTTCTATAACATGGATAAAAAGCGCACAGTAGGTATAGCCTATTGGGGTTCTGCCGAATACTGGGGAGAATCTAACCAATGGCCCAAAAAAGGATGGAATTATTCATTCTTTGACCATACCATGCACCCTTATCCCCAAGCTTATCTTATCAAATCCGCCTTCATGCCTGATGTTCCGGAAGTACATATCGGTGTAGTAGATGCAGCCGGTGCCGAGAGTGTCAGTTGGAATGACGTGATAGTGGGGCGCATGACGCTTAATGAACGTTGGAATTATGAACCGGGAAGCAAGCAATCACTCTTCACCTACACCAATGCCCACTCAGTAGAACTATTGGTAAATGGTAAAAGTATAGGCACCCAGCTAAACGATACGACAAAGATCAATCTGCGTAATATGATCTATTGGAAAGATGTCCCATATGGCAATGGTGGCTCACTGGAGGCTATTGCCCGCGATAAAAATGGAAATGAAGTTGCTCGTCATCGCATTGAAAGTGCAGGAAAAGCTGTAGCACTCAAGATAGAAGCGGAAACACCAACCGACTGGAAAGCCGATGGTATGGACTTGCAATACATCAATGTCACAGCAGTTGATAAAAAAGGACGCCCCGTATGGACGTACAACGAACCGCTTACCTTGCAAATAGAAGGTTCTGCCCGGTTAGTAGCATTGGATAACAGCGACCATTATACATCCGATCTTTTCAATGGCATCACTACCAAACGGATGCATCAAGGACGTATGCAAATTATCCTCCGCAGTAATCGGGAAGCAGGTGAAGTGAAACTAAAAGTTACTTCAGTGGGCTTAAAAGGAACTCTTCGCCTGAAAACAATCATCAATTAGAAGAAATAACAATAGAAACACATTGAAAAATTAATAAACTATATCCATTAAAGACATGAATAAAAGACTAAAATTAATAGCAGGCATTTTTTGGGTAACCACCATTAACTGTTATGCGCAAATCAAAGAATTCGACCCCCTATTAGACTCTAAAGTCACGGTAATCCCAGCACCTTCCCAGGAAGAATGGAACAGTAATTACATGTGGTATCCGGGACAATTAGCCGCTTTCTATCAACAACAATCAGCCAAGATTTCCAAAGAACGCTGTGTGAACGTAGGATACCCGGGAAAGTTCTTTGCTAAAAACAACCGCGCTTATTTCAAAAGAGAAATAAAATTGCACAAGGAAAATAATCTTCGTTGGGAAGGCCCATCTGATATTATCCTTTACGTCAATGGAATAAAACAATCCACAACTAATAAGCAGATAACACTGCCCGCAGGTAAATCTTCCCTTTTATTTGAAGTGATAACGAACGATTCTTTGCCTTGCATTATACTAAAAGGTGACGGTCTGGAAAATCCAAATGAATGGCAGGTCAGCATGGATAAAAACTACTGGACCATTCCTGAGAGTGCCTCCATGTATAATAAGCCCGCCACTCGACCAGATGCTCCTCAAAACATAATCGCTCAAATCAAGCCACAAGAAATTTTTCCAATGCGTAATGCCAAAACCATTGGAACAGATGGAGTGCAAATCGGCAAGAATGGCTATGCTTTGATAGACTTTTTCCATCTGGAAATCGGTACTCTCACTTTTCAGGCAAAGGGAAAAGGCACTGTAACCGTACGAGTAGGTGAAACTCCGGAAGAAGCTCTGGAAAGAGATGACAAGAAGCTGGAACAATACCCGTTGCCTCCCATCAGGTTATCAGAAACAGGCAGTGTCATCAGCATACCTGAACGTGCACTCAGATATGCTTCTCTTGAATGTGATGAAGGTGCTGAAATTACTTCCCTAAAATTTGATGCCTCCATGTGGCCGGTAGAATATCAAATGCAGTTTGAAACAGACGATGAGTACATCAACAATCTGTTCAAAATGAGTAGCGCTACACTTCACACCAGTATGCACCGCTTCTATCTGGATGGAGTGAAACGGGATTTCCTTCCCTGGTCGA
This sequence comes from uncultured Bacteroides sp., assembly GCA_947071285.1. Taxonomy (GTDB): domain Bacteria; phylum Bacteroidota; class Bacteroidia; order Bacteroidales; family Bacteroidaceae; genus Bacteroides. The sequence continues at coordinate 13,787 of CAMTFK010000110.1, forward strand.
TGG
>CAMTFK010000111.1 GCA_947071285.1 uncultured Bacteroides sp.
ACACTATCCTCTTCGTCGGCAGCGTCAGATGTGTATAAGAGACAGCATAAAAACACGTAATTTATATGAAAACACATTTCATATTTTTCTTATTAGTTTTTATGTAAAAGATGTGTGAAACCTTATTGCTCCTGTACCGACAAGATGTAGATACTGAAGTATAATGAATAACTAAGAAAAACATTTGAATCATGAAACGATTATTGACGCTATTGTTAGGAATTGCTGCTCTCACGGCATGCACTTCTCCCCAACCCGAACAGCATGCGAAAAACGAACTGCGTGCACCTGCCTATCCGCTGGTCACTATCGACCCTTATACGAGCGCATGGGCTTTCCAGGATAACTTATATGATGGATCGGTGAAACACTGGACAGGTAAGAATTTCCCTCTGATTGGTGTTGCCAAGGTGGACGGACAAACTTACCGTTTCATGGGAGCGGAAGAACTTGAGCTGAACACCATAGCACCCAACTCCGAACAGGAAGACTGGATGGGAAAGTATACAGTGGCACAACCGGCTGAAGGCTGGCAAACAATGGCTTTTGATGATAGTCGTTGGAAAGAAGGCAAAGCTGCTTTCGGAACGATGGAGAATGAGCATACTGCCAAGACGCAGTGGGGCGAGAAGTACATATGGGTGCGCCGTACTATAGAACTTCAGGAAGATATGGTCGGTAGAAACGTATATCTGGATTACTCACACGATGATGATGTGATTATATATATCAATGGTATCAAGGTTGTGGATACGGGTAACGCTTGCAAGAAGCATGCACAGTTGAAACTTTCCGATGAAGTGGCTGCTTCATTGAAAAAGGGGAAGAACTTGATAGCTGCTTATTGCTATAATCGTGTAGGAAATGCTTTGCTGGATTTTGGGCTGATGGTTGAACAGGAGAATTATCAATTCTTCGAGCAGACTGCTGAACAGATTTCGGTGGATGTGCAAGCTATGCAGACCTATTACACATTTGCGTGTGGACCGGTCAATCTGAATCTGACCTTTACGGCTCCTCTATTTATGGATAATCTGGATTTGATGACACGTCCGGTCAATTATCTCTCTTATGAAGTCTCTTCCAGAGATGGTAAGGAGCACCAGGTGGACTTGTATTTTGAAGCCTCTCCGCAATGGGCCATTGATGTGGCTCATCAGAAATCTATGGCTGACAGCTTTGAAGAAGGTGATTTGCTCTTCTTGCGCACCGGAAGCCAAAGTCAGGAGATTCTGAAAAAGAGGGGAGATGATGTCCGGATTGACTGGGGATATTTTTATCTGGCAGGAAAGAAGGATAATACGACATACGGCATTGGTGACGGTAAGGCATTGCGCAATGGTTTTCTGAAAGACAAACTGGAAGCTCCGGGCACCGATGGCTATGACAAGCTGGCTCTGGTACGCTCATTGGGTGAAACAAAGAAAGCTGGTGGTTACCTGATGCTGGGGTATGATGATATTTATTCCATCCAATATTTCGGTGAAAACCTGCGTCCTTATTGGAATCGTTCAGGTAAAGAGACGATTGCATCCCAGTTCCTGAAAGCTGAGGGCGAATATCAGAAACTGATGAAGGACTGCGCCGCTTTTGATAAGCAACTGATGGAAGATGCTACCGCAGTAGGCGGACGCAAATATGCCGAACTTTGTGCATTGGCTTATCGCCAGTCTATCGCTGCCCATAAACTCGTGGAAGCTCCCAACGGTGAATTGTTGTTCCTTTCCAAGGAGAACTTCAGTAACGGTTCTATCGGAACGGTAGATATCACATATCCTTCGTCTCCCTTATTCCTGCTTTATAACCCGGAACTTGCCAAAGGCTTGCTCAACCACATCTTCTATTATAGCGAAAGTGGAAAATGGACCAAACCTTTTGCTGCCCATGACATCGGTACTTATCCGCAGGGTAACGGACAGACTTATGGCGGCGATATGCCTGTGGAAGAAAGCGGTAATATGCTGATAGTGACTGCTGCCATTGCCGCCGTAGAAGGTAATGCGGATTATGCCAACCGCCATTGGAATACATTGACTACCTGGACCGATTATTTGGTAGAATATGGGCTGGACCCGGAAAACCAGCTCTGCACCGATGACTTTGCAGGACATTTCGCCCACAATGCCAACCTTTCTATCAAGGCTATACTGGCTATTGCTTCTTATGGTTATCTGGCTGATATGCTGGGAAAGGCTGAAGTTGCCGAATCTTATACGAATAAAGCAAAAGAGATGGCCGCAAAGTGGATGGAGATGGCAGATGATGGTGACCACTACCGCCTGACATTTGACAAGGCCGGTACTTGGAGCCAGAAGTACAATCTGGTATGGGATAAGCTGATGAACTGGCAGATTTTCCCTGAAAAGGTGGCTGAAACAGAATTAGCGTACTATCAGACTAAGCAAAACCGTTACGGTCTGCCGCTCGACAACCGTGAAACATATACTAAGACCGACTGGATAATGTGGACAGCCACCATGGCTAATGATAGGAGTACTTTCGAGAGCTTTATCGACCCGGTTTATAGCTTTATGAATGAGACAACCGATCGTATTCCGATGTCCGATTGGGTATTTACCGACAGTCCGAAGCAACGGGGCTTCCAAGCCCGTTCGGTGGTGGGTGGATATTTCATCAAGATGCTCGAAGAAAAACTGCATGCCAAATAGGTATGCAGTCACACCTCTCGTGGAAAAAGATAATTCGTTAATTTTAAATCTATTAATAAGCCTATGGTATAAACAAAAGTCAACTCTAATTTAATTTTATCTGCTTGCAGGGGATGCCTGCAAAGCATCTTGTGAAAAATAAATGCGGAACAGCGTTTCCGTAAATTTCTAATCTAATATAACTATAAAAACATGTCTAGGAAAATCTTATTTTTAATTTTGTGTGTGTTCGCACTTACTGCGCATTCCCAGAATGTCGCGATAAAGGGCTCCGTAACGGATGTGAACCAGGAACCTTTGTTAGGTGTGAATGTTATGGTAAAGGGAACCTCTACGGGGACTATTACCGATATTGACGGTAATTTCTCGATTAGCGGACCGAAGGGAGCTACTTTGGTAATTTCCTATATAGGTATGGTGACTCAGGAAGTGACGTACAAAGGAGAATCACTGAAAGTCGTGCTGAGGGATGATGCTCAAGCTTTGGAAGAAGTGGTGGTTGTAGGTTACGGCTCGATGCGTAAGAAAGACCTTACGGGTTCTGTAGTACAAGTGCGCCCCGACAAGATTGCTAATGATAACCCCAAAACAGTACAAGACATCTTGCGTGGTACGCCGGGTTTGACTGTAGGCTATGGCGAAGGTGATGCCGGCGCTAAAGGTGGTGGTTCAATGAAAATTCGTGGTCAGCGCTCGGTTTACACCGATGGCGGACACAATGACCCGTTGCTCATTCTTGATGGAATGTTCTTTTATGGTGAGCTTTCTGAAATCAATCCGGATGACATTGCGCAGATTGACGTGTTGAAGGATGCTTCGGCTGCTGCTGTTTATGGTGCACGTGCTGCAAATGGTGTTGTCATTATCTCAACGAAAAAAGGTAAGCAAGGCAAGCCGACAATTAACTTTACAGCCAGTGTAGGATTGACTCAAAAGGCTGCTTATCGCGACAGATGGCAGACTCCGGGCGAGTATATGCAGCATTTTGTAGACTGGAAAGAAAAGAATACATATGGTGTAAATGCAGAAACCGGTGAGTATGCCGCTTATTCAAGACCGGGTAATGAATATACTTCAAAGCCGGGTTACTTCCGTAGCCCTAATGATCTTGACGGAGTATCTCTGGAAGAGTGGAGGGCTTATACTACCAATGATGAAGGGGAATCAGATTTGAGTATTTGGGCAAGACGTTTGGGCTTTAGACCTAATACTGCTTTGATGGACAACCTTTTAGCTGGTAAAACAATGGACTGGCAGGACAAGGCATTCCGTTTGGGCTTCAATCAGGATTATAATGCCAGTATCAGTGGTGCCGGTGAGAAGATTGACTACTATATGTCATTGGGCTTCCTGCGTAATGAAGGTGCTTTTGTAGACGATACTTACCGTTCTATTCGTGCAAACTTCAAATTGAATGCAAAGGTGACGGATTGGTTTGAAATCGGTGCCAACATCAATTTCCAGGACCGTTCGGATGGTGAAATCGGCATGAATAAAGGCGGTTTCATGGAGAACAGTCCCTATGCAGTGTTTAAGGATGACGAGGGTAATTATGTACAAGACCCCTTGATGTTCCAGTATGACCGTAATAACCTGACAAACTGGTATTACGAAAAACAGTTCCTGGAATTGCAGAAAGGATATACTACATTCAATACGATTTTCAATGCGAAGTTGAAATTGCCGTTTGGCATTACTTATACGTTCAATGCAGCTCCGCGCTTGCAGTATTTCCACGACCGTTACTTCATGTCTGCCCAACGTCCCAACTCTAACCCGAATGACCGTGGAGCAAACCGTGAGCAAGCTAAACGTTTCGATTGGTCTTTGAACAATACCATCACTTGGGATAAAACTTTTGGCAACAAGCATCACGTTATTGTGACTTTGGCCCAGGAAGCGGAAGAACTTCAATATTGGAAAGACCGTATCGAAGCCCGTAACATCTTGCCGTCCGACGTACTTGGATTCCACAATACGCAGAATGGTGATAAGTCTGTTAGTAAGTTTGAAAGTAACGACACACATCAGACTGCCGACGGTTTGATGGGTCGTCTATTCTACTCTTATGATGACCGTTATATGGCTACTTTCACTATGCGTCGCGATGGTTATTCAGCTTTCGGTTCTTCTAATCCTTATGCTTACTTCCCTTCCGGTGGTTTGGCATGGACTTTCTCCAATGAAAAGTTCTTCCAGCCGTACACTCACATCATGAGCAATGGTAAGTTGCGTGTATCTTTCGGTAAGAATGGTAACCGTTCGTTGGCTAATCCTTATGAAGCTCTTGCTAACCTCTATCCGGGTGGTGGAAAGATGCAGGGCTATATTACATCTTCCGGTGATTTGTATCTGATGCGTTACTTGATGGCTCAACGTATGGAAAATCCGAATCTGCAATGGGAAAAGACACAGTCTTGGAACTTTGCTTTGGACTTCGGTTTCTTGAATGACCGCATAACCGGTACGTTGGAATATTACCGCATGAGTACCAAGGATATGATTATGGGACAGCGCTTACCTAACTTTACAGGTTTCGAGAGTATCACAACCAACTTGGGACAGGTAGACAACAATGGTTTTGAAATCGCTTTGAACACGTTGAACATTGATAACAAGAATTTCCAGTGGAGCACCACATTCAGCCTTTCATACAATAAGAATCGTATTAAGCATCTGTATGGTGATTATGAGGATATATTGGATGCTTCGGGCAACGTGATTGGAAAAAAAGAAGCTGACTATGTGGGCAACGGCTGGTTTATAGACAAACCTATCAGTGCCATCTGGGATTATAAAGTGACCGGTATCTGGCAGAAAGATGAAGTGGAAGAAGCTAAGAAGTTTGGTCAGGTTCCGGGTGATCCGAAGGTATGGAACAATCCGGCTAACGATGAGTATGATGCCAATGGAAATGTAACGAAGATTATTTATAATAATGATGATAAGGTGTTCCAAGGACAAACGGCAGCTCCCGTAACCTGGGCATTGCGTAATGACTTTACTTTGTGGAAGGACTTGACGTTGTCTATCAATCTTTACTCTCGTATGGGTCATAAGAGTTTGGAAGGTATGTATCTGAACAATGATGACGATGGTGGTGGTATGACTTACCGTTTAGTGAATAAAGAAGCTAAGGAATATTGGACGGTGGACAATCCAAGCAATAAATATGCACGTATCGAGGCACAAGGTCCTGAAGGTGCTAGGGGAGCCCGCAGACTTTATAACCGTTCTTTTGTACGTTTGGAAAACATCTCAATCGGTTATACACTGCCCAGACAATGGACAAAGAAGGCAGATATTGAACGTATTAAGGTGTATGCTACAGTTCGGAATGCTGCTGTATGGGGCTCTAAGGACTGGGAATACTATGGTGACCCGGAAACAGGTAATTATGCTTCCCGCATCTGGACACTGGGACTTAACTTAACATTCTAAATCTTTTAACTAAGGAATAAATATGAAAAACTATATTCAAAAATATATTTGCAAGGGATTTATCCTGATGGCCGGAGCTTCAATGGTGCTGACCGGTTGTAAAGAAAGCTTTTTGGAACCTGATCCGCAGGCTATGTTCAAGCCAAGTGAAGTGTTTACTACAGAAGCGGGGCTTAGGTCTGTGTTGGCTATTTGTGACCGCCAATTGAAGAGAAACTATGTGAGCGAAGATTCTCGTGAGATGATGGCATTGCCTACAGAATACACTTTCTCTGATTTGATGGTACCTGCTGCAACTGATAAATCGGGATTCTTTGACAATGTAGATAATATGTTGCGTTCGAATAGCGACCAGAGTACAGAAAAAAACTTAGGTCGTACAAATAGCATCTATTTCTTTTGGAGACAAGGATATGAAGGAATTCGAAACGCCAATACACTGCTTTCGTTCATCGATGATGTCCCTATGGATGAGACTTTGAAGAAAGAATACATTGGCCGTGCCTATTTCCATCGCGCTTATCGGTATTATGCATTGGTATTCCAGTTTGGGAATGTGCCTTTGCTTACCAAATTGCCATCCTCGCCTAAATTGAGCTACCATTCTACTCACAGGGATGCAATCCTGGAGAAGATGGCGCTCGATATGGAATTTGCCGTTGAGTGGGTACCTGAGCAAAAGAATATGGAATATATCGGTATGGTGAATAAGGGAGCTTGCCGCATGTTGCTTTCTAAATTGTATCTGGCTCTCGGCAGATATGAAGATGCCAAGAAGCAGTTGGATATTCTGATCGATCAGTCCGGCTATTCATTGATGACAAGTAACTTCGGTACCTTCTTTGAAGGTGGTGAGCCTACTTCCTGGCCTATTACACGCAACGTGATTTGGGATTTGCACCGTCCGGAGAACAAACTGATTGGTGCAAACAAGGAAGTTATTATGGGTATGCCTAATCGTGGAGCGTCTGCTGAATCGTTTATCCCGATGTTGAGTATGCGTATCATGTATCCTTTCTTCTTTGATGGTAGAATCAAGATGCCCGACGGCAAACAGGCGTTGTACAACCTTGACCGCACTAACAGCAAATACCGTGTGGAATATGACTATATGCGTGGATTAGGACGTGGTATTGCTACTTTCCGTACCAGTACTTTCTATCAGGATGGATTGTGGGCTGTAAACGGCAAGATGGACGAAACGGATTTGCGCCATAGTTCAGAAGCTGGAAACTGGATGCACATGGAAAATTTGCGTTGCAACAATGTGGACTCTGAGTTTTATGGACAGAACATCATGCTTCATTCCGACAGAGACTTCTACGATAAAGACGGCAAGTTAATTACCGCAAAGGGACAATTATTGTGTTCCGATACAATCCGTCGCTGGTTTGATGTGCCTCATTACATTTTCTGTCTGGATGATGTAATCAATCAAGGTTTGATTAAAAACAATGGTCTTGAAGGTGCTACCGATGGCAGTATTGCCGACTGGTATCTCTATCGTCTGGCAGAAGCTTACTTGCTTCGTGCTGAAGCTAAGTTCTACATCAACCCGAGTGATCCGACTATTAAGGACGACCTGAATATCATCAGAGAACGTGCACATTGTTCTGAGCTCTATACCGGCAATGTAACTATCGGTGATATTATGGATGAACGTGGCCGTGAGCTTTTCTATGAAGAGTGGCGTAATGTAGAGTTGACCCGTGTATCTCTCTGTCTGGCCCGTAGCGGAAGACCGGATGAATGGGGCAATACCTATAATGTGGAAACCTTCGACAAACAAACGGGTACAGACCTGGAGGGCGGTAGCTATTGGTATCAACGTTGTGTACGCAAAGGTATGTATAACAAGGGAGTCACAATTCGTGTGGATGCCACTAAGACGGACATTAATTTCATTATGGGTAAGCATAACATCTATTGGCCGATTCCTTATAATGCTATCGAGGCAAATAAAAATGCCAAGCTGTGGCAGAATGTAGGTTATACGGAATATGATCCTGCTACTCCTATATGGAATACCTGGGAAGAAGCTGTAGCTGATGAAGATCAGATTTAATCAATCACTTTCGCTATAGTTAGCGAAAAAAGAATATTGGAGGTATATTGAAGTGACAGAGCCAACATAGTGAGTCGCTGTGAGAAATATACCTCCATTTTTTCTATCATATGAAAGAGTTATTTGTAATATCAGTATTCTGCTGCCTGGCAGCATGTTCTTCGTCATCGTCAAAGACGGAAGATAGTCCGGAAGGGCAATCGAAGAATGTATATCATAATCCGGTTATAAACTATAGTTTGCCTGATCCTTCTGTTATTAAGGGGGAGGATGGATATTTCTACTTATATGCTACTGAGAATATCCGTAACCTGCCGATTCACCGTTCCCGGAATCTGGTGGATTGGGAATATGTGGGTACGGCTTTTACTGACCAGACCCGTCCCGACTTTGAAGCAAAGGGAGGTCTGTGGGCTCCGGACATTAATAAAATAGGCGATAAATACGTGCTTTATTACTCCATGTCTGTCTGGGGAGGAGAGTGGACCTGTGGCATCGGATGCGCTACTGCCGATAAGCCCGAAGGCCCTTTCACGGACCATGGAAAAATGTTCCGTAGCAATGAAATCAATGTGCAGAATTCTATTGATCCTTTCTACATAGAGGAAGGGGGACAAAAATATCTCTTTTGGGGAAGTTTCCGGGGTATCTATGCTATCGGGCTGTCAGATGACGGACTTTCCATCAAGGAAGGTGCTAAACCCCAAAAAGTGGCAGGGACAGCCTACGAAGGCACTTATATTCACAAGAAGGAGGGTTATTACTACTTTTTTGCTTCAATAGGTACTTGCTGTGAAGGATTGAACAGCACATATACAACGGTAGTAGGACGTTCGGAAAACCTTTTCGGGCCTTATGTTGATAAGAAGGGCGGGAGTATGCTCGACAATAAACATGAAATCCTGATTCATAAGAATAGTGCTTTTGTAGGCACCGGCCATAATTCTGAGATTGTGACGGATAATGCCGGCAACGACTGGGTCTTCTATCATTCGGTGAGCGTTAAGAATCCCGAAGGACGGGTCTTGATGATGGACAAGATTGAATGGAAGGATGGTTGGCCGTCTGTAAAGGGTGTTTCCCCGTCGATAGAGTCAGATAAACCAGTATTCTAACAACTATAAAACAAATGTGACTATGAGACTAAAGATATTGTTTTTAGGGGTAATGCTTTTAGCAGGCATTGCAAATGCGGGAGCGATGGAGCATTCTCTGGGAGATGTTTCAGCTTCCATTTCCCTGAAAGTACCGGGGAATGATGCCAAACACTATTCATTAAGCCTGCGCAAAGTACAGGATGGCACGTATAATTGCCAGCCTTCGGAGCAGCTACCACTGGTCATTACGCGGCAGGTTACGGATAAGAATGGCAAACAGCGTATCAATGTTGCCATCAAAGCCCTTGATGATGTTTATTTCAACTATGGTGAGCAAATCAAGACAGGCTACAACCATTCCGATTGCCAGTTCTATATGCCCGGCTTCTGGTATCGCCGGAATCTGCGTTCACCCGAGAAGGCCCCTTCCTTTCATACTTCCGATAGCTGGCTGGTGCGAGAAGACCGCCTGAGTACCCCATTGACGGCAGCTTTCAACCCGTCAACGGGCAAATCGATGTCTGTTATCCGTATTGACAAGTTCGATAAAGAAGCTTTGGCCACTCATAAAGAAGGAGAAGTGATTGTGTCCGGTGAGACTTCCATCGGTTATACCGGCTTCGAGAATGTAGGCGGCACCACTGTTCTCTCTTACGGATTTCCCTATAAAGAAGCTCCTAAAACCTACATCCGCAAGCTGACTTTGGCTCCTGCTGTTGAGGCTTTCCAGCTTCTTCGAAAGGGAGACAGCATAACCCTTACGTGGGAATTATCAGAAATCGATGCTGCCGACTTCTCAGAGTGCGTGCAGCGCACTTGGGAATATTGCTATGATACGAATCTTCCCCAACCTGTAAATACTCCTTATACGGTAGACCGTATGAAAGAGGTGATAAGCAATTTCTTTGTAGAAAGTTATGTGAATACTACGCCCACCCACTACTATTCGGGTGTTGAGTTGAAAACCGCCACTTGCGAGAATACGGATGTTGCTGAAATCGGTTTTGTAGGCCGTACCCTGCTCAATGCCTTCAACGCTTTGGAATACGGTGCGCAGCAGAACCGCCCTGAACTGGTGAATAGTGCCAACAGCGTCTTTGATACTTATCTTCAAAATGGTTTCTCCCCCGCTGGCTTTTTCAATGAGGTGGTACATTATAATCGTGGTTTTAAAGAGCCTAAACTGAGTATTCGCCGTCAGTCGGAGGGCGTATATGCCATTTTGAACTATCTGAATTACGAGAAACAGCATAAGCGTAAACATCCCGAATGGGAAAAGCGCCTGAAGGTTCTTCTGGACAGCTTCCTTCGCCTGCAGAACGAGGATGGCAGCTTCCCGCGCAAATTCAAGGATGACTTCTCTATTGTGGACGGCACCGGAGGCAGTACTCCTTCGGCTACCCTGCCTTTGGTAATGGCTTATAAATACTTCAAGGACAAACGTTACCTGGAGAGTGCCAAACGCACGGTGAACTATCTGGAAAAGGAACTGATTTCCAAGTCCGATTACTTCTCTTCCACCTTGGATGCCAATTGCGAGGACAAGGAAGCCTCCCTTTATGCCGCTACTGCCACTTACTATCTTGCCTTAGTCACCAAAGGCGCCGAGCGTGCCCATTATGCCGAATTGTCAAAGAAGGCAGCCTACTTTGCCTTATCCTGGTATTATACGTGGGACGTTCCTTTTGCGGCAGGCCAGATGTTGGGAGATATTGGTTTACAGACCCGTGGTTGGGGGAATGTTTCGGTAGAGAATAACCATATCGATGTGTTTATCTTCGAGTTTGCCGACGTATTGCATTGGCTTTCGAAGGAATACAACGAACCCCGTTTCTCGGACTTTGCCGAGGTTATTTCTACTTCAATGCGTCAGTTGCTTCCCTACGAAGGTCATATGTGCGGTGTTGCTAAAGTGGGTTATTACCCGGAAGTGGTGCAGCATACCAACTGGGACTACGGTCGCAACGGGAAGGGATACTATAACGATATCTTTGCTCCCGGCTGGACGGTTGCTTCCCTGTGGGAACTCTTCTCACCGGGACGTGCAGAACAATTTTTATTGCAGAAATAAAGCATAAATAGTATAAGCGATATGAATAAAGTTATGATTTTGTTAGCAGGAGTGATGCTATTGGCATCAGCCTGTACAAGCAAGCAGGTGAGTGAAAAGACTGCTTCAGGTTTAAATCCGGCTGATTTCCGTATGGAAGTGGACGGTAAACAGACAGACCTGTTTGTACTAAAGAATAAAAGTGGTATGGAAGTTTGCATTACAAACTTCGGTGGACGTATTGTATCGGTGATGGTGCCGGATAAAGAGGGTGTTATGCGTGACGTTGTATTAGGATTCGATTCTATTCAGGATTACGTTAACCTTCCTACAAATTTTGGTGCTACCATCGGCCGTTATGGCAATCGTATCAACCAGGGTAAGATTACCATAGACGGTGTGGAATATCAGTTGCCACAGAATAATTACGGTCACTGCCTGCATGGCGGTTCCAAGGGATTTGATTTCCGGATGTTCGATGCACAGCAGTTGAGCGGGCAAGTTCTGGAATTGACTTATCTGTCGAAAGATGGGGAAGAAGGATTCCCGGGCAATCTGACGTGCAAGGTTACTTTCTCATTGACGGATGATGACGCCCTTGATATCCGTTATAGTGCCGAAACAGACCGTACTACGGTTGTCAACCTGACTAATCACTCTTACTTCAACCTGGATGGTGACCCCTCCAAGGATAATTCGAATTATCTGCTGACTATCGATGCCGATGCATATACTCCTGTGGACAGCACCTTTATGACAACCGGCGAGATTGCTCCTGTGGAAAATACGGATATGGATTTCCGCAAACCCATAGCCATCGGGGCGCGTATCAATAATGATTTCATACAGTTGAAGTATGGCAAAGGTTACGACCATAACTGGGTACTCAACACGAAAGGCGATGTTTCACGAAAGTGTGCCACTCTTGAATCTCCTGAAACAGGTATCGTACTTGATGTCTATACCAACGAACCGGGTATTCAGATTTATGCCGGTAACTTCCTGGATGGTACGGTGAAGGGAAAGAAAGGTATCGTATATGGTCATCGGGCTTCCGTTTGCCTGGAAACTCAGAAGTATCCCGATACTCCTAACAAACCGGAGTGGCCGTCGGCACTTTTGAAACCGGGTGAGAAATATGATAGCCATTGCATTTATAAATTCTCCGTGAGAAAATGACAAGACAACTGAGCAACCTGATTATTCATTTAAAGACTATAAGAATTATGAAGAGAGATTATCGTTTTTATCTGTTGTTTGTGGCTGTGTTCCTGATGGCAAGCACCGTCGCTGCACAAGATTATTTCAGTAACTTCCCGGTGGGGGCAAACCCCAAGATTGTAGGGAAAAAGGTAAGTAGTCGCTTGATGGAGACCAAACACCAACTTTATGGAGACAGAGGCATACATTATGCTGAAGTCTGCACCTGGTATGGAGCACTCCGGTTCGCCGAAATGACGAATGACAAGGAGCTTACCAAGAAGTTGAGAGAACGTTTCGAGTTGCTATTCCATCTGGAGAAAGACTTGCTTCCTCCTCCGATTCATGTAGACCAGAATATGTTCGGTTGCCTGCCTCTGAAACTATATCGCATGACGAAGGACGAGCGTTATAAAGAACTCGGATTGCCATATGCCGATACACAATGGATTCTTCCTGAGAAAGCAAACGATGAAGAACGCAAATGGCACAAGAAGGGATACTCCTGGCAGACCCGCCTCTGGATTGATGATATGTATATGATTACCATCGTACAGGCCGAAGCCTATCACGTGACGGGAGATAAAAAATACATCAACCGCGCTGCCAAGGAAATGGTGCTTTATCTGGATGAGATTCAGCGTGAGAACGGTCTCTTTTATCATGCGCCCGATGTGCCCTTCTATTGGGGACGTGGCGATGGCTGGATGGCTGTGGGCATGACGGAATTGCTTTTCAACCTTCCGGAAAACGATTCTAACCGTCAGCGCATCCTCAAAGGATATCGCTTGATGATGGAGAACCTGAAGAAATATGTGAATGAAGACGGACTCTGGAACCAGTTGATTGACGAAAAGGATTGCTGGACGGAAACTTCCGGTTCGGCCATGTTTACGTATGCCATGATTCAGGGCGTGAAGAACGGATGGCTGGACAAAGATGAATACGGACCGATTGCCCGCCGTGCATGGTTGGGGCTTTGCAACTATCTTGATGATAACAATGACTTGATGGAAGTTTGTATCGGTACAGGCAAGAAGAACAGCCACCAGTATTATCTGGATCGTCCCCGCATTACAGGTGATTATCACGGGCAAGCTCCCATCATTTGGTGTGCTTATGCATTGCTGAGCGAATAAAATGTGATATATTAGCTTCGTTGATGGAATTGCTTCATTTCTGCAAAGAAATGAAGCAAATAACAAGCAATACTATCTCAATTCTCCTCCTCCCGGGAGGAGGAGTACCCGTAGGGGGAGGTGGT
>CAMTFK010000112.1 GCA_947071285.1 uncultured Bacteroides sp.
CGGAAGCAACAGGGGCTTTGTTGTGTCTTGACGTCACTGAAGCCGTGCTGGACGAAGCGATAGCGTTAGGGTATAATCTTGTCATATCCCACCATCCGTTGATATTCAAAGGATATAAATCCATCACGGGCAGGGACTATGTGGAGCGTTGTATCATGAAAGCGATAAAGAACGATATCGTGATTTATTCTGCACATACCAACCTGGACAATGCACCGGGCGGGGTGAATTTCAAGATTGCCGAGAAAATAGGACTGAGTAACGTGCGTGTGCTGGAACCTAAGGAGAATGCTTTATTGAAGCTGGTTACCTTTGTTCCGGTGGAACAAGCGGAAGATGTGCGGAAAGCCTTATTTGCAGCCGGATGCGGTTGTATAGGGAACTACGATGCATGCAGCTACAACGTAGAAGGAGAAGGAACTTTCCGCGCCCGGGAAGGAAGTCATCCTTTCTGTGGAAGCATCGGAGAACTGCATACAGAAAAGGAAACGCGCATAGAAACCGTGCTGCCTGCCTACAGAAAAGCAGAAGCCATTAAGGCCTTGTTGAGTGCCCATCCATATGAGGAACCTGCATTCGATTTGTATCCTCTTCAGAATAGTTGGGCACAAGCAGGCTCAGGAGTTATCGGCGAACTGGAAGTACCGGAAACGGAACTGGAATTTTTGAAACGCATCAAGAAGACCTTTGAAGTAGGTTGCCTAAAGCATAACAAGCTGAACGGACGCGAGATACAAACCGTAGCTTTGTGCGGAGGAGCCGGAGCATTTCTGATGCCGCTTGCCATACGCAACGGTGCGGATGTGTTCATCACCGGAGAAATCAAGTATCACGACTACTTCGGACATGATACGGACATTCTGCTGGCAGAGATAGGACACTACGAAAGCGAACAATATACGAAAGAAATATTCTATACAATAATCCGGGAGTTGTTTCCAAGCCTTGCCCTGCAACAGTGCAAAGCAAATACCAACCCCATAAAATATTTATAAGTAAAATGGCTAAAGAAGCAAAAAAAGACCCACAGGAATTGACCGTGGAACAGAAATTAAAGGCACTGTTCCAGTTGCAAACCATGTTGTCCAAGATTGATGAAATCAAAACTTTGAGAGGTGAACTTCCGCTGGAAGTACAAGACTTGGAAGACGAAATCGCCGGTCTGAGCACACGTATCGACAGAATTAAGGCAGAAGTAGCCGACCTGAAATCCGCCATCGCTACCAAGAGAGTGGAAATCGAATCCTCTAAAGCTTCTATTGCAAAATACAAGGAACAACAGGAAAACGTACGCAACAACCGCGAGTATGACTTCCTGAGCAAAGAAATTGAATTCCAGACTCTGGAAATGGAGCTTTGCGAAAAGAGAATCAAAGAATTTGCTGTACAGGAACAGGAAAAGTCTGCCGAAGCAGAAAAGAGCACAACTGCTCTGGATGAGAGACAGAAAGACCTGGATGTTAAGAAGAACGAGTTGGACGAAATCATCTCTGAAACCAAACAGGAAGAAGAAAAGCTGAGAGATAAAGCTAAAGATCTTGAAACAAAGATTGAACCCCGTCTGCTCCAGTCCTTCAAGCGTATCCGTAAGAACTCTCGCAATGGACTCGGTATCGTATATGTACAGCGTGACGCTTGTGGTGGTTGCTTCAACAAAATTCCGCCCCAGAGACAGTTGGATATCCGCTCCCGTAAGAAAATCATCGTTTGCGAATACTGCGGACGTATCATGATTGACCCGGAATTGGCAGGTGTAACCCTCGAACACAAAGAGGAAGTAAAAGAAAAGACAACCAGAAGAAGAAAGACTGCGGAATAATCCGTAAGTTACTCAAAAAGAAATATCTGCCCCTGCAAGTTTTTATTTGCAGGGGCTTTTTATGTTTTCTATATACAAAATGATGATTTATCTCCCAATTTATTATTAACCTATTACTAAATTATTTTTCTCCTATTGGGAAAAAATAAAACGCTCATTTAGAATTTGTTTAATTTGTATTCTAAAACCTGTTGATGGAATTAATTCGTTTCTGTAGAGATTTGAATTAATTCCGCCAACTGGTATTCTGGAGCTATAAACAAATGAAGCTTTAGGTTGTTATGATACCTAATATCACAAAAAATGACCTAAACCTATGAAGATTAAAGCTTGGGGCAGTACACTGCTCTTATTATGCCTATGTTCTGCCGCCACAGCGCAGAATGGAGACCGTTACTTGGAAAAGCCGCTACCCCGGAGTTGGGGAAGTACGGCAATTCCTTCTTCTACTGCGGCTTCCGCAGATACTGACTTGTTTAGTGGACAGATATTACCCGTAGACGACCAGTGGTGGAAAGCATTCAATGATTCGATGCTGGATTCACTCATTAGCGTGGCATCAGGAGAAAACTATTCCGTACTTGCCGCCATAGACCGCATGGAACAGGCACGCGCCAGTCTGCGGATGGAGCGCAGCAACTTTTTCCCTTCCATCAGCCTGAATGCCGGATGGCTCCGGCAGCAGAGTAGCGGCAATACCAGTGAATTGCCACAATCCATCGCCCATTATTATGACGCTTCACTAAATGCCAGTTGGGAACTGGATATATTCGGAAGCATCCGCCAGCGGGTGAAAGCCCAACGCGAAACCTTCCGCGCCAGCCGGGAAGAGTACATCTCCGTACAGATATCCCTCTGTGCACAAATCGCTTCCGCCTACATCAACCTGCGGGAATTGCAACAAGAACTACAGGTGGTAACCCACAACTGCCGAACGCAGGAAGAAGTGCTCAATATCACTGAAGTTCGATACAATACAGGGCTTGTATCAAAACTGGATGTAGCACAAGCTAAATCAGTGTATTACAGCACGAAAGCATCCATTCCTCAACTTGAATCCGGAATCAGCCAATACATCAATTCACTGGCAATATTATTAGGAACTTATCCTCAGAAACTTCGCCCGATGCTGGAGAAAACCGGAAAACTACCCGACTATATGGAACCGGTCGGAGTAGGGATACCTGCCGATTTATTACTCCGCCGTCCGGATGTTCGTCAGGCAGAGAGGCAGGTCAATGCACAGGCTGCATTGTTGGGAGCAAGCAAGAGTGACTGGTTGCCACAAGTTTTTCTGAAAGGTTCTGTGGGATATGCCTCCCGTGACTTAAAAGACCTCACCAGACGGAAAAGCATGACGTTTGAAATTGCCCCTACCATCAGTTGGACTTTGTTCAGCGGAACAAAGTTGGTGAATGCCACCAAGCAGGCACGCGCACAACTGGACGAAGCAGTGCACAGTTTCAACGAGACAGTGCTCACCGCCGTACAGGAGACGGACAACGCGATGAACAATTACCGGAACTCCATCAAACAGATTGTTGCCCTCCGTGAAGTGAAAAATCAGGGACAGGAGACGCTGAAACTCTCCCTTGAGCTTTATAAACAAGGGCTAAGCCCTTTCCAGAATGTACTGGATGCGCTACGGTCATTATTGACTTACGAAAATCAATTGGTGCAGGCGGAAGGCGATTCATTGCTGTATCTGGTGTCATTATATCAGGCACTGGGAGGAGGATATACGGAGAAATAAAAAAGCTAAAACAACTTAGATAATTCCTAAACCATAACCATATATGAGAAATAGAATGTGTATCACCCTTGCACTCATTCCGCTATTGGCGGGGTGCGGGGAGAAAAAAGAAACGGCACGCACAGCAATGCCCGTTCCTGAGATAAGCGTAGCCCTTCCTGTGGTGAAAGATATCACGCTGACCAAAGAGTATCCAGGTTACCTCAGTTCAGAAAAAACCGTTGATTTGGTGGCACGAGTAAACGGAACCCTGCAAACCATCGCCTATGCCCCCGGAAGCAGAGTAAAGAAAGGACAAGTGCTGTTCGTCATCGAACCGACTGTCTACCAGGATAATGTGGAGCAAGCAGAAGCCGAACTGAACACCGCCCGAGCTAATCTGGAATATGCTCAGAACAACTACTCACGCATGCTGGAAGCAGTCAAGAGCGATGCTGTAAGCCAGATACAAGTGCTACAGTCCAAATCCAATGTTGCCACTTCGCAAGCGGCAGTGAGTAATGCTGAAGCAGCATTGAATACGGCACGCACCAATCTGAGTTACTGCACGGTGCGCGCACCATTCGATGGAACTGTCAGCCGTAATCAAGTGGATGCAGGCAGTTACGTAGGCGGTAGTGTGCAGCCTGTCACTCTTGCCACTATTTATAAGGATGATCTGCTATATACGTACTTCAACATTGCTGACAACCAATGGCTTGCCATGCTGATGCAACAAGGAACGACTCAACCAAAAGACACACTGCCGAGACAAGTCATCGTCAACCTGGGTGAGAATGGTATGCGGCCTTATCCTGCCACATTAGATTACTTTGCCCCCAATGTAGACCTAAACACCGGAACCCTGAACCTGCGTGCCCGACTGGATAATCCCAAGGGATTATTAAAAAGCGGATTATACGTCAGCATTACTCTGCCATACGGCAAAGAACGCCATGCAGTGCTCGTTCCGGAAGCTTCCATCGGCACCGACCAGTTAGGAAAATACGTATACATAGTAAATGATTCCAATATGGTTCGCTACCGCCATATCGAGGTGGGACAACTGATAGATGATACCCTCCGGCAAGTAACCAGTGGAATCTCTCCGCACGAACGCTACGTGACCAAAGCACTGATGAAAGTGCGGGATGGGATGAGAATAAAACCTATCAACAAGTAATTAAAAATTAATAATTAAACGCTAACACTCATGTTCTCAAAATTCTTCATAAACCGTCCCATCTTTGCCACTGTGTTGGCATTGCTGATAGTAGTGGCAGGACTGGTCACGCTGGGCATACTACCTATTGCGCAGTATCCGGAGATTACTCCGCCAACCGTACAGGTCAGCGCCGTATATCCGGGAGCCAACGCCCAGACGGTGGCACAAACTGTAGGCATACCTATCGAACAGCAGGTAAATGGTGTGGACGGCATGCTTTATATGTCATCCAATTCCTCCTCATCCGGCGCTTATTCGCTGACCATCACCTTTGCTGTGGGAACAGACATCGACATGGCCACCGTACAGGTGCAAAACCGTGTCAGTGTGGCACAGGCTTCCCTGCCGACCCCGGTGGTAGTACAGGGAGTGACGGTGCAGAAACAGTCATCAAATATTGTTATGTTCCTTACAATGACATCAGACAATAAGGAATACGATGGACTTTATCTTAGTAATTATGCCACACTGAATCTTGCCGACCAATTGACGCGTGTACCCGGTGTAGGTGCTGTCAATGTGATGGGAGCGGGTGACTACTCCATGCGCATCTGGCTGGACCCGGCAGCACTGCGCATCCGCAACCTTTCCGCATCCGATGTATACCAGGCCATACAGGCGCAAAATGTAGAAGTCAGCGCCGGCACCATCGGACAGCCTCTTCCTGCAACCGAGGTATCCGACAACAACGGTTCGCCCGCCTATCAATACACTCTTACAGTGAAAGGGCGGCTTTCTTCTCCTGAGGAGTTCGGAAACATCATCCTGCGCACTGAAACAGGCGGGCGCGTGCTTCGTCTGAGGGATGTGGCGCACATCGACCTCGGTTCGGCATCCTACAATGTCATTTCACGACTGAACGGACAGCCGACTGCTGCCATTGCCATTTATCAACAGCCCGGCTCCAACTCACTGGATGTCTCTAAAGGGGTACGTGCCAAGATGCAGGAACTGTCACAATCATTTCCCCAAGGTATAGATTATAGTGTGACACTTGATACGACGGATGTCATCCATGCTTCGGTGGACGAGGTGCTGGTGACATTTCTGGAAACAACCTTACTTGTGGTACTTGTTATCTTCCTCTTCCTACAAAACTGGCGGGCAGTCATCATTCCCTGTATCACCATTCCGGTATCACTTATCGGTACGCTGGCCGTGATGGCACTGTTCGGTTTCTCCATCAATACGCTGACGCTCTTCGGGTTAATACTTGCCGTAGCCATTGTGGTGGATGATGCCATTGTGGTGGTAGAAAATTCGAGCCGATTGCTCGACACAGGACAATACAGCGCCCGTGAGGCAGTGACCAAGGCGATGGGAGAGATTACCGGTCCGATTGTGGGGGTAGTGCTGGTATTGCTCGCTGTATTCATCCCTACAATGCTCATCAGTGGTATTTCAGGACAACTTTACAAACAATTTGCACTGACCATTGCTGCCAGTACCGTATTGAGTGGTATAAACTCGTTGACGCTGACTCCTGCACTGTGCGCTCTGATATTACAACCTACCAAACCAGCCAAGTCACCGCTCTTCCGGGGCTTCAACTTCGTGTATGGCAAAACGCAGGGGATATATGACAGGACTGTGGGCTGGCTGCTCCGTCGTCCGGGCGCTGCACTTCTGTCTTATGCAGTGTTTACGGCTTTGGCGGTCATCCTGTTCATCAAGTGGCCCAGTACCTTCATTCCCGAAGAAGATGATGGATATTTCCTCGCTGTAGTACAGTTGCCACCCGCATCAAGTCTGGAACGGACGGAAACTGTGGGGCGCGAGATTAATGAGATTCTCAACAGCTATCCCGAAGTGAAAAACTACATCGGCATATCCGGCTTCTCTGTGATGGGGGGAGGGGAACAAAGTAATTCCGGAACCTATTTCGTGATTCTGAAAAACTGGGATGAACGCAAAGGCAAGGAACACACCGCACAAGCTGTCGTCAACCGTTTCAATGCACAGGCTTATGGCATACAGGAGGCAGAAGTGTTTGCCATGGTTCCTCCGGCCATCCCCGGACTGGGTGCCACAGGCGGATTGCAGTTGCAACTGGAAGACAGAAAGAATCTGGGCGCAACAGAGATGCAACGCGCTATAGAAACACTGATGGAAACGTATCACACGAAACCCGCATTAGCCAGTGTCAGTAGCCAATATCAAGCTAATGTGCCACAGTATTTCTTGAATATCGACCGTGATAAGGTACAGTTGATGGGTATTCCGTTGAATAGTGTTTTCACCACATTGGGATACTATATGGGAGCTGCCTATGTGAATGATTTCGTTGAATTCGGACGTATTTATCAAGTGAAACTCGGCGCACGGGACCACGCACAGCGGGTTATTGATGATGTATTGAAGCTGAGCGTGCCGAATGCGGCAGGAGAGATGGTGCCATTCTCGGCTTTCACCAAAGTGGAAGAGCAACTGGGTATGGATCAAATCAACCGATATAATATGTACTCCACAGCATCCGTCACCTGCAATGTGATGCCGGGAAGCAGCTCGGGAGAAGCAATACAGCAAATGGAAGAACTTTTCCGGGAACAACTGGGTGATGAATTTGGATACGAATGGACTTCGGTAGCCTATCAGGAAACGCAGGCGGGAACAACTACAAGTACCGTGCTGGTGATGGCCTTGTTGGTTGCATTTCTGGTGCTGGCAGCACAGTATGAGAGTTGGACGAGTCCGGTATCTGCAGTCATGGGATTGCCTGTGGCATTGTTAGGAGCCATGATTGGCTGCCTTGTGATGGGAACACCGGTCAGCATCTACACACAAATCGGTATCATCTTGCTTGTGGCACTGTCTGCAAAGAATGGTATCCTGATTGTAGAGTTTGCCCGCGACTTCCGCGCAGAAGGAAATTCAATCCGTGATGCAGCATTCCAAGCCGGACATATCCGTTTGCGACCTATCCTGATGACCTCATTGGCATTTGTGCTCGGTGTAATGCCGTTGCTTTTTGCCACAGGAGCGGGAGCGGAGAGCCGCATCGCTTTGGGAGCAGCAGTAGTATTCGGTATGGCACTGAACACGTTGCTTGCCACGGTTTATATCCCGAATTTCTATGAATTGATGCAGAAGTTGCAGGAGAGATTCACCAGGAAAAAGAAGTAACTTAGGATGGCTACACCCTTTGCACCGGATAGCTACACCCTTTTGGGTATATGGCTACACCATACCGGGCAAAGGGTGTAGCCTTTTTCAACCAATCTTATAACGACTGATAATCAGGTATATCGGGTAGGAAAGTATAACTGTTTTTAGCATAATCCATACGGCAACAATAATGTTGAAGTCCATTGCTCACAACCAGATAATCTACTTTCAGCACCATATTATAACGCGTAATCTGATTGAATACCGCCTGAGTGATTTCTATATCAGGAGCTTTGTACTCCACAATCATCCGTGCCGTCAGATCTCGACGGTAAAGCACAGTGTCGCAGCGCTTTTTAGTGCCGTTCAGTTGTACCTGCACCTCGTTTGCCATCAAAGTTTGTGGGTATCCTTTGTGGTTCAGGAGAAAATGTACAAAGTGCTGACGTACCCATTCTTCAGGCGTAAGCGCCACATAACGGCGGCGTATCACGTCGAAAATGGCAGGTTTTCCTTCCCTGTTCATCACTTTGGCATCGAATACAGGTAAATTTAATGACAACATAATTATATAGGATATGTGATTACAATCGTCTTTCTCTCTTCCTCTGTTCCAATCTGATAGCTTCCCTTGAAAGTTTCCAAATAAAGTCGGTTGATATCATGTTGTATCTGACAGAGTTGTTGTTCTTCTTCCGTTACTTTCAGCAACGGGCTGCCATGCACGACAAGTTTTATAGCTTCACTCTCACGAGTTAAAGTATAATCTACCCAAGCTATTCCTTGATACCTTTCAGGAGCGGAAAGTACTGATGACAGCAACTTCATAAAACGTCCGCTATCCGCTTGTATCATTAGTGATTCCAGCTCTGTATTGAACTGCAAATGCACCACATTCCTTTCCTGCATTTCTACCATCATCTTGGCATCACGGCACAATTGCACCACATCGCACTCCGCAACACTAAACTTCATCATACCGGATTCCAGGCGGGAAAGATCCAACACATCAAATATCAGTTGAGACAACTGTCCGGCACTCTTTTTCACTAAAGAAGCGTATTCCTGCATCTGCTCCTGCGACAGTCCTTTCTCAGTAGAAAGCACCTCGGAAAAGCCGACCACCATATTCAGCGGCTCACGTATCTGGTAGGTGATGTTACGCAAGAAAACCTCTTTCATTTTATTAGCAGCTTCCACTGTCTCCAACGCCTCACGCGTCTCTTGCTCCGAACTGAGCAGCACACGATTTACGTGCAATACACGAGCCAGCAGTGTCCCCAAGAGGGCAATCACCAGCACAATCAACCCCACCAACAGCAGATTGTAATGCCTCTCCGCTGTGGCCTGTTCCAGTAAAGCCTGGCGGATAATGTAGTTAGCCTGGTGTGCTTCTTCGTGCAGACGCAACACATCTTGATTTAAAGAGTCCATTTCGATTGCACCGCGACGGTAATTCTCCGCAGCTTCCTTATAGCGTCCTGCAATTTTGAGGGCACTTCCTTTTATGATATAAACCGTCATTTTATATAATGGTTGCGTACCGTCAAATGAGGCTAAGGCAGCATCATATTCGTTGAAACTCTTCTCCCATTCTCCATTCAAACAGTAATATCCGCCCCACATGATGCGGTATTTTATCTTATAGGAGAACAATGTATTGGACGAATAATACTTCCGGGCTTGTTGCAGATGCTTCAACAAATTGTCAAGATCGGCATTATCCAAATAGGCGGCACAGTAGGATAATTCCATATCCAGCATTTTATCTCTATAACTGTCTGCCTTTTCTGGTGATTCCTTCAAAGCCTGTTCCATCATGCTACGCTCCATATTCAACTCGGAAAGCATCTTGTCATATTCTCCTCTTAACTGGTAAATTGTGGCTACTTCATTATAAACCGTGGCTTTATCCACTTTAGGCAGATAAGAAATCTCCAGCGCTTCCCGATACTTCTTAACTGCTTCATCCTCTTGTTTGGAGGCTCTCAAAGCTCTGGCAGTAGTCAACATAGAGTAGTAGATACCCATTACGTTGTTAAGTTTCCGAGCCTCTTCTTCCATACGCCCTGCCTCCAGAAGAACATACTCCGTATCTCCACGCACTGTGCTGAACTGAAGAATATCTCCCCATGCCGCAAAATAAAGATCATAAATCTTATATTTCCGGCTGACGGTTCGCAAAGTCTTGAATGCTTTATTCATCTGTGCCGTATCTACCTGGTACTTATAATGACGATAGTAATCAAAACGAATGCTGACTTCTTCTTCCCTGTACTGACTGTCAACAGTCAATACCAAGGCGGAATCGAGCAACTCTACCGACCATTTCTCACCAATATTCTTCTGCAACATATCACGCATGAACTTCACACGTCTTGCAGTATCTCCCGACATAGAATGATAGACAAAGAAAATGCTGTCACGCAACTGTTTATCGCGGACGGAGAGGAGCTGTTCTGTATCCAGCTTTTTCTGGGCGGACAGCGTATCTTCCGCCTTTAACATCAACACCGGCGTCAGCAGGCAAAGTATGATAAATCCTATCGCTTTCATGACCGTGCCTCCTGTTTTATGGGGTGTACAAATATAAATCGGGAGCCTTCGGTATAACTTGAATCAACCCAGATATCCCCATTCAAACGTTTGATTATCAACCGACAGATAGACAAGCCAAGACCCGTTCCCTGTGCTTTCTCATTCAGCTTTTCAAAACGTCCGAAGATATGTGACTGTTTCTCTAAAGGAATGCCACAACCGGTATCAGTCACTGAAAACTGCGCCTTACCGTCCTCTGCTTGTTCCAGTTTCAACGTAATACTGCCTTCCTTCGTGAATTTGGTAGCATTCACCAACAGATTAATCAATAACTGTTGCAGGCGTTCCACATCAGTCTCCAGCTCCAGTGAAGTTAATTCAGTCTCAAACGTCATTTCTGCATCAGTCTGCTTGATGGCACTCAAAGTCTTCACTACATTCCGACAAAGGACCACCACATCACAGTTTTTGATACTGAACTTCATATTCGCCACATCCAAGCACGAAATATCTATTACATCATTAATCAGCTTCAACAGTAATTCCGAATTTAACTGGATAATATCATTGCACTGCTCACGTGTCCCTTCATCAATACCTGGCATCGTCAGTACTTCCGCAAACCCGGAAAGAGCATTCAAAGGTGTTTTAATTTCATGGCTCATATTGGACAGGAACAGGCTTTTGTTCCGAATAGACTCTTCAGCCAAAGCTTTCGCACGATTCAGTTCTTCACGCGAATGCGCCAACAACCTGTTCTGCCTCCTTATATAGAAAACACAGCCTATAAATACGGCTATAAGAACGATTCCTGCAATCCACATCAGACGCAGCAAACGACTTTGCTGAAGATTTCTCTGCAATCGTACTTCGTCTATAGAGTATTTATTCCGCAAATCCTCGACTTTGCGAGAATTGATGTCCTGATAAACTTTTATCGTATGGCTGCTCACATCCATGTAGAGGCTGCATGCTTTCTCATAATGCCCCGCTTGCAGCTCCCCAGCAGCAATTTCCCAACGGAGACTATCACTGTCCTGCTGCTGCGCTTGCTCCTGTGTCCACGCAACACTACTCAACAAACAAAATAGCAATAGTAATAAATGATGTTTCATCTTGTTTTAATTTCATGATTCTACTTTTTTATTGTACTTTTGTGAGTTAAATAATCGCTCCCTAAAAGTATTAGGGAACAAATTTAATGAAATCTTATGAAAACAAAGCAAGAAATCGTAGCTAACTGGCTGCCTCGTTACACAAAACGTAGACTTGAGGACTTTGGAGAGTATATTCTGTTGACTAACTTCAACAAGTATGTGGATATTTTCGCAGAGAAATTCAATGTGCCCGTTCTTGGCAAGGACGCTAATATGACGTCTGCTTCTGCTGAAGGCATGACCATCATCAACTTTGGTATGGGAAGCCCTAATGCTGCAATTATCATGGATTTACTAAGTGCCATTCAGCCTAAAGCCTGCCTGTTCTTGGGTAAGTGTGGCGGAATAGACAAGAAAAACCGGATAGGGGACCTTATCCTGCCTATCGCTGCCATCCGTGGCGAAGGAACTTCAAACGATTACTTCCCGCCCGAAGTACCGGCACTCCCGGCATTTATGTTGCAGCGTGCTGTGTCTTCATCCATTCGCGACCATGCCCGCGACTATTGGACAGGTACCGTATACACCACCAACCGCCGCATTTGGGAACATGATGAGGAATTCAAAGAATATCTCAAAAAAACCCGCGCTATGGCTGTCGATATGGAAACTGCAACCCTGTTCAGTTGCGGTTTTGCCAATCATATCCCAACTGGTGCCATTCTGCTGGTTTCCGACCAGCCCATGATACCCGAAGGAGTGAAAACCGATAAAAGTGACAACCTTGTCACCCAGAACTATGTGACGGAGCATGTTGAAATAGGCATTGCATCCCTACGTATGATTATCGACGAGAAGAAAACCGTAAAACATCTGAAATTCGACTGGTAAAAACGAATATGGCAAAACAGGAAATCACGTGTGATGGCATTCTTAAGGAACTGAGAGCGAAGCAATACCGCCCCGTGTATTATCTCATGGGCGAGGAACCTTATTACATCGACCTCATAGCCGACTATATTACAGATAATATCCTGACGGAAACGGAAAAGGAATTCAACCTGACCGTCGTTTACGGTGCAGACGTGGATATAGCCACCGTCATCAATGCCGCCAAGCGATATCCGATGATGTCCGAACACCAGGTGGTAGTAGTGAAAGAAGCACAGAATATCCGCAATATGGAAGAGCTTTCTTACTACCTCCAAAAACCTTTGCTTTCCACCATATTAGTGATATGCCACAAACATGGCGTACTAGACCGAAGAAAGAAGCTCGCCGCCGAAATTGAAAAGACCGGCGTCTTGTTTGAATCCAAAAAGGTGAAGGATGCCCAACTACCGGCATTCATCACCTCCTATATGAAACGTAAAGGCATTGATGTGGAACCTAAAGCCACTGCCATGTTGGCTGACTTTGTAGGAGCTGATCTTAGCCGCCTCACCGGAGAGCTGGAAAAACTGATTATTACACTTCCAAAAGGTCATACACGCGTCACTCCCGAACAGATAGAAAAGAATATCGGTATCAGCAAGGATTATAATAACTTCGAATTGCGCAGTGCCCTCGTCGAAAAAGACGTTCTAAAAGCCAATAAAATAATAAAATATTTTGAGGAAAATCCGAAAACTAATCCAATTCAAATGACTTTATCTTTACTTTTTGGATTCTTCTCCAATCTGATGCTGGCATATTATGCCCCAGAAAAGTCGGAGCAAGGCATAGCCAATATGTTAGGATTAAGAACACCTTGGCAAGCTAAAGACTACCTTGCCGCCATGCGCCGATACAACGGAGTAAAGACAATGCAGATTATTGGTGAGATACGATATGCCGATGCAAAATCCAAAGGAGTGGGCAATCCTTCTTTAAGTGATGGAGATATTCTCCGTGAATTAGTATTCAAAATCCTGCATTAATTCCTACAGTATAACCATACAAACTTCTCTAAAATAGATGGTCTATTTGAAGTAAACAGACCATCTATCAGCTATCAACAGACCATCTGTTTAGATGAAACAGACCATCTATTTTTAGAAGATACATTATTATCTCCATTAGAATCCAAGTTCATTTTATAGGAAAATAGCATACTCTTCTCATAAGATTAAGAGATAAAGGTATATAAAAAACAATCAGTAAACCAGTAAAATATAGTCTTCAACCAACGTTTTAGGAAGATTTTGATTGTTAGCATATCAGGTAATTGTAGAGAAGAAAACCTGTCTCTTATACACATCTCCGAGCCCACGAGACATGCGCAGATC
>CAMTFK010000113.1 GCA_947071285.1 uncultured Bacteroides sp.
CCTATAATATGGCTACACATTTTAAAGATTTATACCGCCGATATATGGAGAAGGGACTACCTTCTTCTGACTTGAGAGAGTTCAAAAAAGAACTTGACCACATACCGGATGAAGAACTTTGGAATACCATGATAAACATGGAAAAAGATTCTGCACCGGAAATCGGGATGCCCCCCATGATGAAAAAGCAGATACGTAAGGAACTTCATCAAATCATCTGGAGAAGACGCTGGTATCAATTTGCGAAATATGCCGCTGTCATCGCTCTACTCGTCACCTCTTCCTTCGGCATATATTCCTTATTCGATACTCCAAGTTCGCAACAAATGATAACTGCCAATGTAAAACCCGGCAGCAAATCAGAGATCATATTGCCGGACGGAACAAAAGTGCAACTGAATGGTGCCACTACCATCAGATATGACGTCAATGATACAGAACAACGACTCGTACATCTATCAGGAGAAGCTTTCTTCGATGTAGCCAAAAGCCCGGACTGTCCTTTCAGAGTCATGGTAAATGACTTCCAGATCGAAGTATTGGGAACTTCTTTCAATGTGAATACATATAAGAAAGATGTCATCGAAACCTCTCTGCTTACCGGAAAAATTAAAATATCCGGCGGCTCTCTCCCGCACGAATATACGCTTACTCCCGGTGAAAAAGCAACCTACTCCAGTGTAGACAAAGCCCTCAAAATTACAAAAGCTGATGTGCATGTAGAAACAGGCTGGTGTAATGATTATCTAATTTTCGACTCCGAGCCTTTAATTGATGTTATAGAGCAAATAGAACGGTGGTATGGAGTAGATATAGAACTAAAATATCCACAGATTGCACAAGATTTACTGTCCGGTTCTTTCCGCCATGAAAATATACAGAATGTTATCCATTCATTGAGCCTTCAGTATAAATTCAAATATGAGATACATAAAGATAAAATCATTATTTATTAACCTCAAAAGAAAGGAGCCTATGAAAGATATAATATAAGCTATTTAAAGAAAAACAACCAAAGAATCGCCCAATCCTTTGGTTGTATGAAAGTCGATAAAATTAATCCATTAAAACATGAAAAAATAGTATCAACTATGAATTACACAAAGTTAATTTTTTCCTTTAAAAAGAGGAGACATAATCTCCTTATTTTTAGAAACTTTACCATTTTGCTCACTGGAATGATTTTACTATCCACAACAGGAGCACTGGCACAAAAAGGAAATGTGTCGGTAAACATCAATAATGGTACGGTGAAAACATTCATAAAGGAGATCGAGAAACAAACCCGGTATACATTCGTTTATCGGAACAATGTCCTCAACGACCAAGCGAAAGTGACCGTCAACTGTAAAAATAAGCCTCTCGATCAAGTACTGTCACAAGTATTCACTCCATTAAATGTTTCTTATTCGCTTAATAACAATACCATAGTATTAGTGAAGCAAGAAGTGCAACAACAGAAAAAAAACGAAAAGAAAACCATCAAAGGTACTGTGACAGATGGAAAAGGCGAACCGATTATCGGAGCCAATGTAATACAGGAAGGTGGCATCGGGACAATTACAGATGTTGAAGGAAATTTCACCGTCACAGCAGACCTATCCAAGCCGTTGGAAATATCCTACATCGGATACAAAAAGAAATCTATCCGCATCGGTGCTTCACCGACAATCAACATAGCGCTGGAAGAAGATGCACACGTCATGGATGAAGTTATCGTCATCGGATATGGCTCCAAAACCAAGCGGGATGTTACCTCTTCCATTGGAACTTATAAACCGGGAGAAGTCAATGTCCGCCAGGTATTAGGTGTTGACGAACTGCTGCAGGGACGCGTATCCGGAGTGAATATAACGTCAGCATCCGGTGTACCGGGAAGTAAAAATCGGGTCAGTATCCGTGGAATCGGTTCAATTACCGCAGGTAACGAACCACTATATGTAATTGACGGAGTACCTATCAACAATACGTCAGGAGATACTGGTGCCTGGGGAGCACAATCAATGAACGGTCTAAATGATTTCAATCCCTCCGACGTAGAATCTATACAGATCTTGAAGGATGCAGCTTCCGCTGCTATTTACGGCTCACGTGCAACAAATGGTGTTATCCTGATAACAACTAAAAAAGGAAGCAAGGGACAGGCCAAAGTAAACATTGACACGAATGTTAGTTTCTCCAACCTGACCAGAACAGACAAACTGGATATGACCGACACTGATCTGTTTCTGGAAGTTCTGAACGAAGCTATCGACAACTATAATCTGCAAACCAACAGTACGCAGGCACGTATTGATAACCCTGCACCGGGAAAAGCACAGACAAACTGGCTCGATCTGGTACTTCGTACGGCTGTTACCTACACGACTACCGCGTCTGTGTCAGGCGGAACAGATAAAACGAATTATTACTTGTCCGCCAATTACAAACACAACGAAGGTGTAATTATCAACAATCAGCTCAAACGTTACAATTTGAAGGTTAATCTGGACACGGAAATCAAAAAGTGGCTCAAGGTAGGAACCGCCCTGAATTTAAGTTACTCGCGTAATAACCGCGTTCCCACCGGCTATAATATAGGAACCAGTGTCATTACCCGCGCCATCGAACAACGTCCATGGGATTCCCCTTATCGTCCCGACGGAGAATATGCTGTCGGAGGACAGGAGTTGGCCAACCATAACCCGATACAGGCTCTTAACGAAGAAGATGTATATATCGATAATTACCGTGCCCTCGGTTCACTCTATATGCTGTTTAACATAACGAAAGACTTGAACTTCAAAACTACACTCGGAGAGGATTTCAACTATACGGAAGAACACATTTATTACACAGCCGATCACCCCTATGGCAATAAAGTAGGAAAGCTTATTGACGGACGAAAATCTTATGCGAGTACTTTATGGGAAAACGTGCTCACTTATAAACACTCCTTTGAAGAAGATTTCTCTCTGGACGTCATGCTGGGGCATTCTATACAAAAGGATGTAACTTCCTCAGCCGCACAAACGGGTATCGGATTCCCCTCTCCTTCTTTTGACGTCAACTCTGTTGCTGCCGAATACTCGGATATAAGTACAGGACTTTCTTCATTCCTGCTCCAATCATTCTTCGGCCGTTTAAGTCTGAACTACAAGAACCGCTATTTACTAACGGGAACCATGCGTGCTGACGGTTCTTCCAAATTCATATCCAGCAATCGCTACGGATATTTCCCGTCTGTCAGTGCTGGTTGGAATTTGGGAGAAGAATCTTGGTGGAAATATCCACAAACCGATGTAAAGTTCCGCGCAAGCTGGGGTTGCACCGGTAATCAGGGAGGTATCGGCTCTTATGCTTATCAAGCATTAGCCGGTGGAGGATACAACTATAACGGTGAGAACGGTTTAGGACTGACTACTGCAGGCAACCGCGATCTTAAATGGGAAAAAGCCCAACAAGCTGACATCGGAGTAGACCTTTCTTTTTTCAGAGGTGCGATCACATTCACAGCAGATGCATTTATCAAAGATACCAAGGACTTGCTTTACCAAAAGCCAACTCCTGCTACATCGGGTTATACCAGCCAGGTATGTAATATCGGATCAATGCGTAATAAAGGACTTGAATTTACCTTAGGAGCCAACCTTAGCAAAGGTTCATTCTCATGGCATTCGGATTTCAATATCTCCTTTATCAGAAATAAACTGACTGCGCTTCTCGACAATAATGAGATATTGACAACCAGCTCGATGCACGCCCTTAAAGTCGGCGAACCGATAGGGTCCTTCTATATGATTAAGTGGAAAGGTATTTACCAGTCGGATGATGAAATTCCTGCCAAGATTTACGATCAGGGCGTAAGAGCAGGAGACTGTATTTACGAAGATGTGGATGGTAACGATGTCATAGACGAAAACGACAAACAGTTTGTCGGCTCGGCTAATCCAAAGTTCACCGGTGGTTTCAATAACACATTCAAGTACAAAGGCGTTGACTTGAGCCTGTTCTTTACATTTTCGTCAGGCAACAAGCTCTATGAACTGTGGACCGGAGGTTTACGAATGGGTAACGGTACATGGCCGATACTGAAATCAGCTGCAGAATCCCGTTGGACGGGACCGGGCAGTACTAACGAAAATCCGCGTGCCATTTATGGTTATACGTGGAACTCAACCAAGTTTGTCAATACCCGAATGTTACACGATGCATCTTATATCCGTTGCCGTACAGCTTCTATTGGATATACCCTCCCAAAAAGTTGGATTAACCGGATACATATCGATAATCTACGCATATATTTCCAGGCAGATAACCTCTTCATATTAACGAAGTGGCCGTATCTAGATCCGGAAGTAAATGTAAGCCTCTCTGCAACCAATATGGGATATGATTATCTCTACCCATCCCAACCGCGTACGTTTACAATAGGTGTCAATCTTAAATTCTAACAGATATGAAGAATTTTATTATATCGTTATTAACAGTATTATTGGTGTTTGCCACTAGTTGCAACGAAATGGACCAATATCCGCATAATGCCGTATCCAGTGATAACCTCACCGAGGAGGATGCTCAATTACTGCTTACCGGACTCTACTTTTATATACAAAACAAACCAACAGTCAATGGTTATCTTACACAAGACATTGTTGGCGGAGATCTTGTCCGCGGCGGAGCGACAGGACTGAAAGATCCGGTATTATTGGTAAAAGACCTGGTTACCCCTGAAAGCGGTTTCGTCAGCGGACCGTGGGATGGATTTTATACTGCTCTCTACCAAGTAAATTCACTGATTGTCGCAGTTGACAAATTAGCAGCCAGCCAGTCACGAAACGAGATACTGGGAGTAGCCAGTTTCTTCCGTGGTCTGATTTATTATCACTTGGTTACCCGCTA
The DNA here is from genome assembly GCA_947071285.1 of uncultured Bacteroides sp. Taxonomy (GTDB): domain Bacteria; phylum Bacteroidota; class Bacteroidia; order Bacteroidales; family Bacteroidaceae; genus Bacteroides. The sequence continues at coordinate 4,882 of CAMTFK010000113.1, forward strand.
TGGAGAAGTTCCCATTCTCGAAGCTCCTTTTTCAGGAGACATCGCAGCATCTACCGAAACAGAAGGATGGAGTTTTGTAGAAAAGAATTTTCAGGTAGCAATAGATTATGCTCCTACTTTTTCCGACAAGTATTACGTCTCAAAACAAGCGGCAAAGGCTTTAATGGCAAGAACCAAACTTGCACAAGGCAAAATGACTGAAGCTGCCAAACTTGCTGAAGAAGTGATAGGTGATGCCAATTTCTCACTTGCCGACTTCGACCAGATCTTCCGTGGAAAAGCAAACCGAGAAGAAATATTCTCGTTTGTCAATCTGCTCAATGAATCAAGCGTAAACTTGAGTGCTTCCCTCTATTCACGTGCTTCTGCCAATGGAGGTAGCTATACATATGCGCCGACGACAAAAGTGATGAATATGTTCGAACCGGATGATAAACGAACCGCCATATCAATTGATATGCAGGAAACAAATGAAGTCATTAATAAATATCCCGGTGGAGAGGTGACTACCGATCCGATCATTATTACCCGTTTGGGGGAAATGTACCTGATTAGTGCTGAAGCACAAGGACTTTCCAAAGGGCTTACCCGTTTGAATGAGCTTCGGAACTTTCGTGGTCTTCCTTCTGTACACCCTGCCACTGAAGAAGACTTCATAGATGCAATTCTCAATGAGAGACATACGGAACTACTGGCGGAAGGTTTTCGTTGGTTCGACCTTGTCCGCCTCAACCGCCTGGAAAGTGATCTCGGCTTTGAGCGCAAGTATAACAAATTACCTATTCCTGCCAAAGAAAGGTCTCTCAATAAACTTTTAAATCAAAATTCATATTGGGCTAACTAAAACAATGAAAATGATGAACTTATTAAAATACATGCAGATTCTGTCATTTGTATTACCAGTGGCTTTCTTAAGTTGCTCAAACGATACAATTGAAGACGTACATTATACCCCGCAAACAAAAATCGGTCAAAAACTATTAGCGGGTAGTGAAACAGTGGCACGTGTATATACCGATACCAGCTTTGTTGTTGCATTGGGAGTTACGGAAACAGATGTCCACTTTCAAAAGGCAGACAGCCGCTCTACTCATATATTTATAATCGACATTGATTTGAATGAACCGGGGGTTTCATTAGAAGTAGGTATGCCGTATGATGCGGATGTACGCAACAACTTCCAGCGGCAGACACTAACAGAAATGGCAGATTACGCCGACCGTCCGTGGCACCGGGTAGCTGCCATGATTAATGCTGATTTTTGGGATGTCAGTACAATGGATATCAGGGGGCCCATTCATCGCAATGGAGTGATCTTAAAAAACTCATTCATCTTTAAAGAAACACTTCCCCAACAAGCTTTGAGTTTTATCGCGCTGACGAAAGACAACAAAATGGTAATTGCCGACTCTGTGGAGTATCGTGGGATGCAGTACAACCTCAAAGAAGTGACCGGGAGCGGAGTTATCGTGCTACGGGATGGAGAAATATCCGGCGCAACTTATCCAGGTATTGATCCGCGTGCTTGTCTTGGATATTCAGATGATGGTCATGTCTACTTCATGGTGGCTGACGGACGTGTAGAGTTCTATTCATACGGACTTACTTATCCGGAAATGGGTTCAATAATGAAAGCATTAGGGTGCTCGTGGGCTGTGAACCTGGACAGTGGCGGTTCTGCCCAAATGCTTATACGACATCCGATAGCGGATATATTCCAAATACGGAACCGGCCTTCTGATGGACAGGAGCGGCCTGTGGTAAATACGTGGATGGTAACAGTCAATGAACCTTAAAAAACAGAAAATATGAAGAACTCAATATTTATTTTATCTATCCTATTTTGTTGCAACTTGTTCTGTGGATGTTCGGAATCGGACGAATCCGATTCCCGACAATTTCCTCCGAAACTCATTTCCATTATTCCGAAAGCTGGATCGACAGGAGGTACCGCAATTATTTCAGGAGTTCATTTTTCTGAAACAGCAATTGATAATGAGGTATTTATTAACGGAGTACAAGCGGAAATTATCGATGCAACCCAGAATCGTTTAGTGATTGCTCTTCCCAATAATCCGGAAGGTACTTATTCAATCAAAGTTAGTGTAAAAGGGGAAGTTGTAGAAGGACTCAAATTTACTTATGCAACACCTCAAGACCCACCTGAACTTGCTGTATTACAGGTTATGCCCTCCTCTGCCTATGCAGGAGATTTAGTGACACTGATCGGTCAGTGTTTCAGCACAGTGGTATCAGAAAATCAGGTGACAATCAACGGAGTGACTGCTGAAGTTAAAGAGGCGACTTCCAGCCAACTCAAAATTATCATTCCCGACACCGAGGAAGGCAGTTACCCTATCCGTGTGAGAATTGGTACTAAAGAAGCTGAAAGCCCCCTGTTTACTTACCTTCACACAGTGACATTAACGACCTCTTCTCTAACCCCCGCACGTGGAAAAGCCGGAGAGGAAGTGGTGATTTCAGGAGAAGGATTTGGAACAACGGTCGAAGAGAACATGGTTTCCATAAACGGAAAGCAGGCAACCGTAAAAGTTGTAACCGCAACAACGCTAACCATTATTGCTCCGGAGAATCCTTCCGGTACCTATCCAGTCAAAGTTACTGTCGCAGATAAAACGGTAGAGAATCTAAGTTTCACCTACGAAGATTTATCTTACACAGTTGCAACAGTAGCAGGTAACTCCGCAACTACCTCTACTGACGGTAAGGGAACGGCTGCCTCTTTCAAATTCCCGCAGGGACTAGCTCTCGCACCCAATGGTGACATATGGATTGCCGAAAGAGGAAATAACGTCATCAGAAAAATGGATCAGGAATATAATGTTTCAACTGTTGCCAAAAGTGGCACCGTTACATTTAATGCTCCCTGGCAAGGTGGTTTCGATCTCTCGGGTATATATTATGTAGCCAATAAAGCTTTGAATAATATTATTAAGATTACACAGGAAGGCACTTGCTCTGTGTTCTCCACCGAAACAACCTTTAAAAGTCCGATGAGCGTCACTTTTGATAGTAACGGTAATATGTATATCGCGGACCGCGATAATAAGGCAGTAAAGAAAATAACATCCGGGGGTACTGTAACTAACTACGATATGTCTTCACTCAAAGCCGGTCCCAATTGTATGGCGGTAGATAAGAAGGGAAGAATTTTTGTAGGTACCGGCGGTACTTATCAGCTGCATATGTTCGATACGGACGGTACACTAAAAACTGTATTCGGAACTGGCGTAGTACCCACTGCCGCGACTTATTCTGATGGTGAACAGAACGACCTGTCAAAAGCAACCATGGGGGCAACATTCGGCATTGCATTCGGCCCGGATGAGGTACTTTATATCACCGATTATACAATGCATACCATACGTACGCTAACACCGGATGCAGAAGGCGACTATACGAAAGGAACATTAAAAACAATAGCCGGTATTCCGGGAACGAAAGGTAAAATTGATGGTTCTGCCCTGACAGCTACATTCAATTGCCCTGCAAGCGTACTGGTTTCGGATAAAGTATATATCGCTGATGAGCAAAACCATTTGATTCGTACCATAACAGTAAATAAATAAAAGACTATGAGAAAGATATACATACTGCTGCTCGCCTGCTCATTCTTATCATTGTTTGTAGCCTGCAATGATAATGACTACAAAGCGTCAGTGACAGAGCTTAGGCTGGTCCTCGTGAAACCCACCAATGTTTATTCCGGTGAAATAGCTACAATACTGGGACGTAATTTCAGCACGGTGCCGGAAGAAAATGCTGTTTTCATCAACGACCAGCAGGCAACCGTTATAGAAGCCTTCAAGGACGAACTGAAAATAATATTACCTGAAATGGCTCCGGGAAAATATTCCATCCGCGTCAAATCCCCCTCGGGTGAATTGACAGGCCTCGAGCTCAATTATCTGAAAACACCGGATCAGGAATATATCGTTCAAACAATCGTTGGACAGAAGGGAGTATTCGAAATGACAGACGGAGTCGGTACGGAAGCCACCACCAAGCTTCCCACTGGTATCGCTTTTGCTCCGGATGGCAGTTTATGGTTTACAGAACGAGGATACAACTATATACGACGTATCTCTCCAGACTTCCTGGTCACTTCACTCCTCGATGTGGCAGTAGACGGTAGCAGTGCTATCTGGCAAGGTGGATTCGATTCGAAAGGAAACTATTATTTCATCGACAAAGGAAAAGGAATGTTACGGAAAATAGAAACCGGCAGTATGTCTGTTTCAACCATAGCATCCGAAATGAAGAGTCCAATGAATGTTACATTCGATGATGAAGATAACATATATGTATCGGCACGCGACAATAAGGCGATTTATAAATTCACACCTTCAGGTACAAAAACAACTTTCGCCACTCTTAACGTATCTCCCAACTATATTGTGTTCGACAAAAACAAGAATATGATTGTTGGTACTTCTAATGGGTATGTGTTGATTCAAATCAGTCCAGATGGCACGCAAAAAACAATTGCAGGAGACGGAGTAAAAGGACAAGAGTATTATGACGGAGAACCCGGTAATCCGCTTAGTGCAAAAGTGGGTGCTACTTTCGGGGTAGCCGCCGGTTCAGATGGATGCCTGTATCTTTCGGATAACACGTACAACTGCATCCGCAAACTAACTCCTGACGCAAATGGAGACTACTCGAAAGGAACGCTGGAAACCATCGCTGGTTCTGGGAAAGCAGGTTTCTCCGACGGAAAAGGACTGAAGGCTACCTTCAACCAACCGTATGAAATCATAATTACGGAGGACTGTAAAACAATGTATGTGGCAGGCGCCGTCAATTACCTGATTCGCCGCATTACTGTCAAATAATAGCGAGCACCCGGGGCGATGCCCCGGGTGACTTTTACCATCATTAATGAATTCTATTAAGTTATGACGAAAAAACTTTTTTTCTTACTACCTATTCTGCTAACCGCATTTTCCATCAGCGCACAAACAAGGACTGATAAACTTTTGAAAAATCTACATGATAATGAATCGAAGTATATCTTTGTTATCGCTCATAGAGGAGACTGGCGCAATGCGCCGGAAAACTCCCTGCAAAGTATCGAAAAAGCAATTGCAATGAAAGTTGATATGATAGAACTTGACATACAACCGACTAAAGATGGCAACTTTATTTGTATGCACGACGAAACTCTCGACCGTACTTCTACGGGAAAGGGACCGATAAAAGATTATACGACCGAGGAACTGAAAAAGTTCGTCCTACGCAGCGGCAACGGAATCAAGACCCGCCAACCAATCCCCACACTGAAAGAAGCATTAAATGTCTGTAAAGGCCGTATTCTTGTCAATATAGACAAAGGAGGTACTTACATAAAAGAAATTATGCCTATCATCCAGGAATGTGGAATGGAGAAACAGGTCATCATCAAAGGATACTATCCTGTAGAGAAAGTGAAAAAAGAGTATGGCTCCAATGAAAGCATGCTTTATATGCCTATCGTTAATTTATGGGATAAAGAAGCAGTTGCCACTATACAAACTTTTATCAAAAACTTTACCCCAATTGCTTACGAACTATGCTTCAAAGATGATGCAAATCCGAATCTAAAAATAATAGATGAAATCGCTAAATCAGGTAGTCGGATATGGATGAATACTTTATGGGATAGTCTATGTGGCGGACATGATGATGAAAATGCTCTATTGGAAAGTAAAGATAAACATTGGGGCTGGATGTTAAAGCATAAAGCAACAATGATACAAACAGACCGTCCACAAGAACTTATTCATTATTTGGAGGAAAAAGGATTGAGAGATCTGGAACAATCTTCTCTATAAGTCATTCGAAACATCTTATTTATTAAAGAAGTAGCGAGCTTCTTGTTTTCAGGAACAACTTAACACATTTGCAAAAAAAAGGTCAATTCACCCCCATGAATTGACCTTTATTTCTTCTTATTTCTTTCCGTTATTAGTCTCTAAACTTAATTTTCAGAATCTTGCTGATAGCAGGTTTATACTTCTTCAGCATCCGGTCGAATCCCAAATCGTTCGGGTGAGTTCCGTCGATGGTTCCCTCGTGATCTGTTCCCAAGAAACGGTCTTCTTTGATGAAATACAAGTTCTTTACGCCTTTTTTACGCAGTACTTCTACTTGCTCGGCGATAGCCTCATTCTGTTGCTTTACATTCTCACGGGCTTTCTGATTAAAGTTTCCCGTTTCGCGTATCAATGTCTGTATGATAATAATAGGTGTATCCGGATGTTTTTCCCGCAAGGTCATTACAAAGTCAACAGCCCGTTCGGTAATCTCTTTTGGAGAAGGATTGGGAATACAATCCAAGATAAAAGCGTCTGCATCAATATCCGCTAACATCCCGGCAACTTCTTTCTCCATTTTTCCATTACCACTCAATCCCAAATTAATGAAATTATATCCACTGCTACGGGATAAGCGGGCCGGATAGGCCATACCCGGACGGCTGGCAGAAGCTCCCTGCAAAATGCTGGATCCGTAGACTACTATTTTCTTTTTGAACGGATTTTCTCCTTTATATATGTGAGCATCAGAAGAGACGCCTATCTCCAGACTCTTCAACTCATCGTATAAGGGCAGATACAACAAACATTCTTTCTCTTCGGTTCCCATATTATCGACAATCACTCTTTCCGTAGTCACGCCACCCGGCATCCCTACTCCGGCAAATTGCCATTTCCCATCCCGTTTGATATACAAATCCAAGCCTTTCTGGGCTAGTCTGGTCAAGTTTGGCAATTGGTAATTGTCAGGAACAGTCCATTTAGCTTTTATCACCGGACTGTTCGTTGTGAAGGAAATAGCCAAACCTGCAGAGTTGGTGAATAACTTCTTTACTGCAGGAGGCATCGTACAATACTTTGCTGTATCTACCCGATGGAAATATTCACCTTCGGTAGTCGCTTTTCCTACCAATAAAAGCTCCTGGGCCGGCACATAGGTAAAATTGCTCTTCTGCTGTCCGAATGTTGTAAGGGGAAACATTATCAGACCCAGGCAAATCCAAACATTTCGTGTTAAGTTTCTCATGGTTAGTTTAATATTAACAGTTTATTAATTGTCAGTATATCGTAGCTGTATCAAAAAGCTACTTATAAATCAGCGTTGATAAATACTCTTCTGCAAACATTTCATTGGCAACCTCCAGTAGTTGCTGTGCCGTTAACTCTTCAATACGCTTAAAAACAAGCTCGGATGATTCATATTTATGATAATGAAGATATGTTTTCGCCATTCCCAGTGCATTATTCTCAAAGTTATCAGATGCCACTCCAATTTGTCCGATCAACTGCTTTTTCGCTGCTGCCAACTGGGAGGAAGTCATTTTCACATCACGCATCCGCTTCAGTTCCTTATAGGTCAGTTTCAAACAGGTGTCCATATCATCCACATCCGTCCCGAAATAAATACAAAAAGCCCCTGTATCCGTGTAGGAGGTCAGATTGGATTCGACATTATAAACCAGTCCTCTACGCTCACGAAGGGACACATTGAGTTTGCTATTCATCCCGGGACCTCCGAGGACATTGTTCAATAAATAGAGAGCTGTGCGTTTGTCGTCATACGCATTATAGCCACGGCTACCAATCATTACATGTGCCTGGTGTGTGTCTCTGGGAACCGTTAAATGTTCCGGCATATAAAGAGGCGGAGGTGTGCGACGATTCTCTACTCTTACATCAGGAATATCCGAAAGGTATTTTTCTACCAAGCGGATGATTTTCTTGAAATCATATTGTCCCTGAACAAAAAACACCATATTCCCCGGTTGGTAAAACCGGCGGGTAAACGATAGAACATCCTCTGTGCGAAAACTCCGCAGCAGTTCCGGTTTACCAAGAATGTTTCTTCCCAATGGATGATTGCGGAAGATCATATCTTCAAAATCATCGAAGATCAGTTCCGACGGAGTATCTTCATACGACTGGATTTCATCGATAATGACCTCCGTTTCTTTTTCTATCTCATGCTGCGGAAAGGTTGAATGAAATACAATATCCCCCAACAATTCAAGCGCACGTTCCAGATGTTCTTTCAGGAAAGCGGCATAGACGACAGTTTCTTCCTTATTTGTATAAGCATTCAGGTCACCACCTACATTCTCCATCCGGTTGAGGATATGCCAGGCTTTCCGCTTCTCCGTTCCCTTAAAAATCAGGTGTTCTACAAAATGGGCCATTCCCTGCTCATTCTCCGCCTCATCGCGCGTTCCGGCATCGATCGCAAAACCACAATAAGCTACTTTTGAGAGGGTCGGTTCATGGATAATACGTAAGCCATTTGGCAATGTATATTCGTTGCAATGCATTGTTTTCTACTTCCTTATTGAATTAATGCCGCAAAAATACAATAAAACTTATTGCTGTTTATAGAAAATTGCAGATATTTGTGGACTATAACAGCAACAACGTATATGGAAAAGATAGGAATATTCTGTTCCGCTTCCGAAAACATTGACAAAGTGTACTTCGAAAGTGCCCGCCAAATAGGAGAATGGATGGGGCAGAAAGGAAAAACCTTGATATATGGAGGTGCCAGCCTCGGACTGATGGAATGTATCGCCCGCGCCGTGAAAGAAAACGGCGGCAAGGTCATCGGAGTTGTTCCCGCCAAACTGGAGGAGAACGGCAAAGTAAGCA
>CAMTFK010000114.1 GCA_947071285.1 uncultured Bacteroides sp.
CTCATTTCCTGACGAGTCGTTGACGAAATCAGTTCGTCAACGATTTTTTTTTACCACAAAGTCATTTATTAGAGAATTCATTCAAGACTGCTCAGAAATGAAACAAATGATAAGTAGTACTATCTCAATTCTCCTCCTCCCGGGAGGAGGAGTACCCGTAGGGGGAGGTGGTAGGTAAAACAATAAAGTACCTATAAATAAGAATACTAAGGAATTTCTTTCTCACCTACCACCCCGCCCTTTGGGCACCCCTCCTCCAACTGGAGGAGGGGAGTTGAGATAGTCCGCCTTATTTATGAAGATACTCAGTAAATCATCATTTCATTCATACCTCCTAATAGTTTTGGAATGAACTTCCCGACAGCTTACTCTACTCTCAACTCTGACGATATTTCTCGTCAAGCTCACGTCATTTCAAACTCTTTTTCCTTTGCCTCCGAACCAAAGGAAAAAAGATATGATACAGAATCTACTATTTTCAGAGCAACTGGAGCAGGTGCGCAATCATCTGCTCAGTCTGGCGCGTTTGCTGGAGCGTGCCGGAGTGAAAGCCCGTCCCGAGATTGCCCGGGGCTGGGTGGACGGACAAGAGGTGATGGACGCGTTGCACATCAGCCAGCGTACCCTGCAAAACTTGCGTGACAACGGGACCCTGGGGTACACCGTTTTGGGTAAGAAATACTTCTATCGCATTCAGGAGATTGATGACCTGTTGCGAAACAACTATGTGATGTACAAGCTCAGTGCATGGGGCAAGGAGGACGAGCGTCCTGCCACCGATAACAGGGAAGGGGGTGACAGATGAAATGCTTCAGCTTCTTTCTGGCTCCCGTCAGTAATGTCGTACCCCATAAGACGGTGGGGATAGAGCAAATCTACAATGTCATCCGGGGTGACTATTATCGTGCCGCTACCGAAGAGCTGCGCCGCCTGATACAGGAAGAACGGGTCACGCAGCGCGATGTGCAACGCTTCAAGTCGAGAAACTTCGATTATGCCACCTTCAGCGGAGAGTTCAGCCGTCGGCGCGAAGACGCCCTGTTGGCGCATAGCGGGCTGCTCTGCCTTGACTTCGACCATATCAGTCAGTGGCAGGGTGGCGGGCATTTGCAAGGTGTTTACGGGTTGCGCTATGCTTTGGCGCACGATGCTTCGGTAGATACGGCCCTGCTTTTCCGGAGTCCGGGTGGTGACGGTCTGAAGTGGGTGGTTCCCATCGACCTGGGGCAGGGCACGCATGCTGACTGGTTCGAGGTCTTGTCCTACTACGTGTCGCGCAATTATGGGGTGGAACCCGACCCCTCAGGGCGCGACATTGCACGTGCCTGTTATCTGCCTTGGGATCCGGATGTGCTGATGTACTGAATTATAAATCATAAACAATAAATTTTCTTATGTCAAAACAGAAATTTAACCTGGGTGAGTGGCGTCGTGACACCACCCTTACTCCCCGTGACGAGGTGGAAATCATCATTTCACGCATTGAAACAGCAAGTCTCGATCTCACTTCAACTTATAATGACTGGCGCGACCTGGGCTTTGCGCTGGCTCAGGGGCTGGGCGAGGAGGGGCGTGCTTTCTATCATCGCCTGAGCCGTTTCTATAGCGGATACCAGTCCGCTGAAACCGACAAACAGTACACGGCTTGCCTGCGCTCGCGCGGACACGGCATCACGCTGAACACCCTCTTCCACCGGGCAAAGCTGGCGGGAGTGGATATCAATACCCGTCCGTTGCCAAATTGCCATATTGCCACATTGCCAAAAGCGAAGGACGTGGCAATATCCCCTGTTGCCGGAGCGGATCGGACGCCTCCGGGCGATGATTTCCCCACTTTCCCCGACGAAATCTACGCCTCCATGCCCCGCCTGCTCTCCGATGTCTGCTCTTACGGCATTTCGGCCGAAGACACGGATATGCTGTTGCTGGGTGCCCTCACGGTGCTTTCCTCTTGCCTGACGCAAATTTCGGGCATCTATGGGCAACGGCAAGTCTACCCCAACCTCTACCTGTTTGTCGGGGCACAGGCCTCGGCGGGTAAGGGGCGGCTGACGCTGTGCCGTCATCTGGTGGATGTGGTGCATGCCGACCTGCGCCGGCAGAACGTCCGCGAGTGGGAGGAATATCGCCGTGAGAAGTCCCTCTACGAAAAGAACAAACGCAAGGAGGGCGGCGACGAACCCCTCCAACCGCCCGTCAGGATGCTCTTCATTCCTGCCAATAGTAGTGCCACAGCCCTCTTCCAGACGTTGAATGACAACGAAGGACAGGCCCTGATGTTCGAGACTGAAGGCGACACGCTGACCACCACTTTCCGCAGCGAGCACGGCAACTACAGTGACGGCCTGCGCAAGGCTTTCCATCACGAGACCATCGCCTACAACCGCCGGAAGGATCGCGAATATGTGGAAATCTCCATGCCCCGCCTTTCGGTGCTGCTCAGTGGAACGCCTCGCCAGATAGGGGCGCTCATCCCTGATGCCGAGAACGGGCTTTTTTCCCGCTTCCTCTTCTACAACCTGCCCCTGCGTCCGGTATGGAACGATGTGTTTGCCTGCAACGGGGAGGATACGCTGGACAGTTGTTTTCTTCGGCTGGGAGGCCGTTTCTTCCAATTCTATTCACGCCTGAAGAAAACGGCCCCCCTGCGCTTCACGCTCACCGCCACACAGCAGGTGGAGTTCAACCGTTTTTTCAACTCGATGCAGCAGCAGGGACTCCAGTGTTTTGGTTCTGATATGCTGGCTTCTGTACGTCGCCTGGGGCTGACGGCCTACCGCATCTGCATGGTGTTCTCTTCATTGCGACTGATGGACTATGAGGGAGACACCCCGTTGCCGGCCACTCTTTGTTGTCGTGATGATGATTTTCACACCACGCTCCTGATGATGGAGGTGTTGTTGCATCATACGGGACTGGCATATGAAGGATTGCAGGCCGATACCAAGTCTGCGCCCCGCCGGGCCACCGTCGCCGAAGGCGATCAGCGCGAACGTCGGTTGCTTCAGTTATTTGAGGGATTGCCGGAGTCTTTCAATCGCGCGGGTTACCAGGATGTGGCGCGTGCCGAGGGAATCCCAGCCCGTACGGCCGACCGCTACATCATTGAACTGTGCAATCAGGGGCGTTTGCAGAAGTTGGACCATGATGCGTATGGAAAAACGGGAAAGTGATTCGGTCTGAATTGTGTCCGCTCCGTATCCGGTCCGTGTCCGGTCCGTACCAGGTCCGTAGTATCTCCGTAGTCTATAGGCACGGAGCTGCTACGGACTTGGTACGGAGATGCTACGGAGATACTATGGAGGAGTTACGAAGGTGCTATGGAAATGCTACGCACCGGATACACAGCAGGGCGACCGTACCTAATTCTTACTCATTTCTATTAGGTTCTGAATTAAATGATTTGCGGACTATCTGTCATTCTGAGCGTAGTCGAAGAATCTCTTCCCCTACTGTATAGCGCAGTCTTATGCCAAGAGAGTAGATCCTTCGACTACGCTCAGGATGACGGATAGTACTGCTTATCACTAATCACTAAACGCTAATCACTTTTACCCCTTTCCGCACAGATATGAATAGTAATTACGGTGCGCTTACCCTGAATACACGGTACTTGTCTTGTAATATAAAAATAATGTTCTTACCTTTGTCTGTTAATATTGGGGTTTTCAGGCAAATAATACTATGAAGGAACTACTATTACAAGCTACGCTTGATTCCGGTCATTCCGGCGCTATGCCGTCCGATCTCTGCCGGTGGCTGGTATCCCTTACGGGGGAGCTTGCCACAGAAGCGGGGAGTCTTGCCCCGATGCTCTATCATACACCCTGTCCCGGAGTACTTGAAGTGTGGCTGAAAGATGCTCCGGAGCAAACGGAAAGAAGCGTGTTCCGTTACAGACGTCTCTCTTTCCGTCCGCTTCCCCCGGTATCCGCCTCTTCCCCTTCCGCCTCTTCCGACTATAGGATTGCAGTGGAAGTGCTGCCTGCGAAACAACTATACATCGGTTTTCCTGTGTCTGAAATGGGACTTGTGGGTGCTTCGCCCGCTCTGGTAGCTACAGGCGGATGGGTGATACCCTATGAGGCGCTCAGCCCGATGCAGATAGCCCATCTGGACGCTGTTTATGCAGTGCTTATCCCTGCTTTGTCTGCCCGCCTGGATGGTGCCGGCGGTATGGAACAGCAAACGCCCGCCCCGTCCGGCCCTTATGAAGCTTTGTGGCAGGAGGTGGAAGAGTTGCTGGCGCGTTGCTTCCCTTCGGGTGGGGCAGTCTCCGGCTGTCCCCTTCACTTGTCACTCCATCCGGCCGATGTGCCTGCCCACCGTTTGCGGTGTATCGGGGCGGAACATAGCCAGTTACAGTTCGGCAGGTCGGCCATAGAAACCGACCCCCGCACCGGCTTTTGCCATTACGGCGCCTGCCTGCCCGGGCGGTGCCACTCTCTTACCCTCACCATGCTCTATCCGAGGGGACAACTGGACGCTGCCCGCCGCCTCTTCGGCCTTTTCTCCCCATTGGCTTCTCTTATAGCCGTGCTGCCTGTGGGCAGCATGGACCAGTGGATAGCTTATGATGCGGATGAGCGTGCCGCAGACCAACTGACGCAGGCACTCTACACGCAGCCTGCCACGGATGTTCCTGCCGCTTTCAGGCTCTATTGCCTGGTGATTCCTTCGGGAGAGGCGGGCACTGCACTGGTGGGGCAGCAACTATCGGTCCGCCTGCGCAGACTGGTGCTTTCTCTGGGGTCGCTCTATGTGGGAGGCATTCCGTTGCATGCCGTCAGTTCCGGGGGATTCGGCAGATACCTGCCCTCTGTGGCCTCGCGCTTGCTGGTGCAGATGGGTGGCATGCCGTGGATGCCCCTCCATTTTGCTTCGCAGGACACCGACCTCATTGCCGGATTCTCTTGCTCACGTCCCTCGCAATGTTTCGAGCCTTTCAGCGCGGTCACTTTCTACAACCATCCTGCCCGGGGCTGCTGCTTCGACCTCTGCAAGGCTGAAGAGAAGTTCTCGCTGTTCTTTTCTTCGCGCTTCAGGAGGGCTTACGAACAGTTCTTGACCGATCATCGCGATAGCCCTCCCCGGCGGTTGGTGGTGTATTGCCACCGGGAGCTTCCGACGGCGGCTCTGTTGTCTCTGGTGCGCTGGATGGTTCCGTATTCGGAAGCTGTGCCGGTGGTGCTGGCACAAGTGCGGCGCACGTCGAGGGCAATGCTCCGTCACTATGCCCCCGATGCTCCCGGCTGTATGCCTCCTGCGGGAACCGTTCTGGGCTGCACTGATGACACTTTCCTTCTTTTCTGCCGCGATTTCAGGCCGGCGTCCGATTCTTCCCGCGCTTCTTATCCTTATCCGTTGGAGGTCAGGCTCAACCGCCTTTGTGCCGACGGTGGCCTGAAACCGTTGTCATCTGCTGAGGCGGACGATGTGCTGGTGCAAGCCTTTCAGCTTGTCAGGGCCAATCCGGTGTGTGTGGACGGCAGTCCTTTGCCTCTCGTACTGTCGCACGCCGACCGCTTGTTGCGCCATCGTTGCCAGGAGTGGCAGCTTGAAATGGCTGACCGCATTGCCATGGACTAAGCTCTTTGGCAACGTGGCAATGTGGCAATTTGGCAACCAACTGTGCAAAACGACGCAAAACGACGCAAGAATCACGCGCTTTTAAAATCACCTTTCTTTACCGCTTACCTTTGTTTCAGGCTGAACGGCAAAAGCTCCTGCATCGCCGTGCTGCTGCAGAGGCATTGTGCCTGCTTGCTGCTGTCTGCCTTCTTCAGCCCTTGAGACTTGGTTGCATTGACCGGTCCTGATCCCTATAAAATATACGATAATGGGAGAAATTAAAAGAGGAATCCTCGGCGGATTCAGTGGAAAAGTGGGTACCGTAGTGGGTAGTACCTGGAAAGATGTGAGTTATATGCGTGCGCTGGCCATCAGTGTCAGTAACCCCCGCACTCCGAAACAACAGACGCAACGCGGCAAGTTTGCCATGAGCATGACCTTCCTGCGCGCTATCATTCCCTATGTTCGCGTAGGTTATCATACGTATGCCAAGGGGCGCACGGCTTTCAACGCGGCGATGTCCTACATCCTGCGCCATGCCATCACCGGTTCGGCTCCCCAGCTCGCTGTAGATTATGAGCGTGTGCTGGTGGCCCGTGGCACCCTGATGCCCGTCTTCAATGCTTCGGCTGCCTTGACCGATGGCAAGATGACCCTGACGTGGAAGGATAACAGTAAACTGGGCGACGCCCTCGCTACCGACCAGGCTATGCCGTTGGTGTACAACAAGGAGCGCGGTGAGGCCTACTACGACCTGGAAGCTGCCACCCGTGCCGACGGCACTGTACAGTTGACGTTGCCCGATAATTGGGAAGACGAGGCGCTGGCCGTTTACCTTGCTTTTCGTAGTGAAGACGGCAGCCGTGTCACCAACAGCGTCTGCCTGAAAGATGATGCCTACGAGGGCAGCGGTTCGGGCGGCAATGCCGGAGGCGGCGACAAGCCGGGAGAAGGTGAAGGTGGTCTGGAGGAAGATCCGCTGGGATAGAATCTGAAGCCGGAGGCGTCAGAAATTTAAAAGTAAGAATTAAAAATTAAAGGCTGCGCAGCTATTGGTCATTCATCAGGAGAGTGATTAAATAATCATTTATCATTAAAATAATCATTTATTATGCGAAAGATAAACTATATCGTGGTGCATTGCAGCGCCACCCGTGAGGGCTTTCCTCTTACGGTAGAGGCTCTCCGTGCGGAGCATCTCCGTCGCGGTTTCCGGGATATCGGCTATCACTATTACGTCCGTCGTGACGGAACAGTGACAAATACCCGCCCCATCGCCCTTGTAGGGGCGCATGTGAAAGGACAGAATGCCCATTCCATCGGCATCTGCTATGAAGGCGGACTGGATGCGCAGGGTAATCCGAAGGACACCCGTACGCCCGAACAACGCAGTGTGCTGCGCCTGCTGGTACATCAGTTACTGCGCCGCTTTCGGGGCGATGTGCGCGTCTGCGGTCATCGCGACCTCAGCCCGGACCTGAATGGGAACGGGATGGTGGAACCGGAAGAGTGGATAAAGGAATGCCCTTGTTTCGACGTGGCCCGTGAGCTCTAATTTTTCAATTCTCAATTTTCAATTTTTAATTTAATCGAGGGGAGGTGTGGAATTATGGCAATCAAGAAATCCGTGTGGAGTATGATTTTGAAAGTAGCTGTCGCGGTGGTAACGGCGATAGCGGGTGTGCTGGGTGTGAATGCAATGACACCGTAAAATGCATTGCATAACCGGAGGCTCCTCTGTTCGCCGTTTTTTGACATTCCGGAGACAGGGTGGGCCTCTTTTTTTTCTTAGGATATTCATTAAAACCAAGAAATGATGAAAAACAAATTGATATCTATTTTTATCGCTTTATTTATGATGTCTGCTGCTGCGGCATCACAAAATATAAATTATACGTATGATGATGCGGGCAATCGCGTATTCCGCATGCAAACAAAGAGTAGTTCGTTTACTCGCGCTCTGGATGCGGAACGCTCTGCTGTGAATTCCGGTAGTATCGGAAATCTGGTGTATGCCACTTCCGGTAATTATGCGCTTGATGAAAGTCGGCCGGTGGGAAACATTCCTTATACTTTCAAGGTGAATTCTAACGGTTCTTCTGCTTTTGCTATTCCTCTGTCGTTACCCCAAGGACAGGCGGGGATGACTCCTGAACTGAATATCGTTTATAACAGCCTGGCGGGTGAGGGTATCCTGGGGTATGGGATGAACTTGTCGTGCATTTCTTCTATTACGAGATGCGGGAAACGTAGTTTTTATGATGGTTCAAACAGTGGTGTATCTTTCGCTGACGCCCTATTTGAACTGGATGGCCTGCGGTTGATAAAGAACGGTAGCACCAGTAATTATCTGAAAGAAGTAGATGACTTCTCACGTATCACTTTACATGGTGGTACTACGGGTAACCCTCAATATTTTGTAGTACAACAGAAAAATGGAGGTCGCCTTTATTACGGTGATTATAATGGTACGAACGCTTTTCAGAAATCATCTTCAAATTCCGCTTATATAGCTTGGTATCTGGCTGCACAGGAAGATGTACATGGGAATTATATTAGTTATCAATATGAGCAAGATTTGGTCAACGGAGATGTTTGGCTTACTTCCATTACTTATACGCTTCATGCAAACCATAATTTCGCGCATGAAAACAAAATCTTGTTCAACTACCAGCGATATGTGGACGCCCAGAGTGGGTATATTTCTGGCTGCCAAGTGAGGCGAGATAAGATTTTGAAAGAAATAACAGTAAAGACAGATGCTACAGTCATGCGTCGCTATACGTTTGATTATCTGAAACCAACAGATGAATATACTAATCAGTATCCACGACTCTATACTATAACGGAATATGGCGAGGGAGGAATCACAGCGCTGAATCCTACGCGCATTGAATGGGGAGATGTAGGTAAACGCTTGTTTAATGCTTCTTATACCTATTCGCAGAACTCGGAGTTTGTACAGGGTGACTTTAACGGCGACGGCTGTATGGATTTGCTGACTATTTATGACCTTTCCACAGAGAATAAATCGCCGGGGGCTCCCAGGGATTATCTGGCGGTTTATCGCTACGGTAGTCCTAACGGGTTCTCCAATGAACTTACCATAGCGACCTTTACTAATCAGTATCGGCCTGTAAAAGCCGTTTCCGGCGACTTCAACGGGGATGGGATGGATGACTTTTTCTTCAGCACATCATCGGGATACGAATACTGGCAAGCTTCCTTGGACAATAACAATGTTCCTAAATTTACCAAACAGAGTTATAAACCATCCGTCAGCACTGTCGGCACTCCCAACATTGTGGCTATGGCCGATGTGAATGGTGATGGAAAGGACGAATTGGTGATAGACAATTTTTACTTTAAAAATGGATATGCTGCCGGAACGGAATATGCATTATCTCAGTTCAGCGTATTTTATACTTATATGATAGGTGATGTGGATGGCGACGGATGCCAGGACATCATTGTCTGCAACGATGTGGGCGGGGTTAAGGTCAATAGTCCGGCAAAGGATGCCGTGATACTGGAACGCAGTTTTGCCAGGAATTATATGTTTGGTCCCAATTGTGTGTTGCTGTGTGGCTATTTTAATGACGACCGGTATTTGGACTTCCTTCTGTTGGAAGGATACGATGAAGTTCAGCTTGACAATACGCAAGCGGATGTTTATTATAATACCGGTGATGGGAAGAACTTTACATATCAATTGATTCTCAATAAGTTTATCAACCGCAAGCAGAGCAGCTTCAGGACGGGCGACTTCAACGGCGACGGGCTGACGGATGTGGTATGCGTGAACAGTGACAATATAAGGTCGAATATGGAGAGCCAGTCGGGCTTTGTTTCAGGAGGCGATTATGTGAAAGTGAACTATGCCCCCGATTTCAATAGGCAAAGCTCCAGTCTGGAGTATGATCTTTATCTTTCGCGAGAGACCAGCGGGACGCCCGGAAAGGAAGGTGTATATACCCGCGACGGAAAGTATTACATTTATCCGTCCTACTTTTATCCCATTGCCGCCGACTTCTCGGGTGATGGCAAGTGCGACCTGGTGAATGTTTGTGAGTTCCGCTCTCATCCCTTTGATTCCAGTCATCCTTCCTGGCTGACAGGATCTACTTCCCTGAAGTTGCTATGTCTTAGTCATCAGGGCACTTCGGATGTAGTGACCGGGATAAAGAACGGGGATGGCACGAAACGGGACATCAATTATCAGTTGGTGACCACTGCCGTACGAGACCCCAAGTTTTATAATGGAGCTTATGCAAGCTGGAACAAGGATATACCCATTTTTAATACAGTAAAGTCTGTTAAGTTGGGCACGCTCTTCGATGATTCGTTGGTAGAAAATGAGAGTTATGAGTACGCTACGCCGATGTATGCGATAAAGGATCGCCGAATGTTTCAAGGGTTCAAAACGTTTATCCGGAGAGATTTGTTAAGTGGCTTGCAGACAAATCTTTTCTATGAATTAAACAAGTTTTATGGCTATCCCTGTTATTTATTAAAGAGCAAGGAGATTTTACGTGACGCTGCCAGTATTTTCAGGACAGACTATACTAATCTATCCATAATTACTTATCGTCATCCTTCCGGTCTTTATTATGGCTTTCCCTACGTATTTATGCAAGCGGAATCAGATAATCTGAAAGGAATTGCAAAGCTGGTGCGGAGTGTTCACGACCAGAATGGTAACGTAACTACCCGTACTACCACTCATGAAGTCGATGGGCAAACTGAAGCTTTATCTTCAACTGAAAAAATGGAATATGTAACTGGTACCGATGTGTCTTCTTTCCCCAACCGTATCAGTAGCTATGAAAGGACAAACCAGAATGGGACGGAAAGCATTGTAAACAGCAAGCTTTTTACTTACGACAGCCAAGGAAACATGCTGACCGAAACCGAGCACGGCATGACGAAACGGTATACTTATGATGCCACGTTGGGTATCCCGACTTCCGAAACCGTATCAGCCGACGGGAAAGCGCGTACCCATAGCTATGAATATGATGATGCCCGCTATGTGAAAAAGGATACCGACCCCGTAGGACTGGTGACGCAG
Source organism: uncultured Bacteroides sp. (assembly GCA_947071285.1). Classification (GTDB taxonomy): domain Bacteria; phylum Bacteroidota; class Bacteroidia; order Bacteroidales; family Bacteroidaceae; genus Bacteroides. Next base: position 10,643 of record CAMTFK010000114.1, read on the forward strand.
GTTGTGCAGGATTTCTATGGAAATCCGCTTTCGGAAACAACTCCCGACGGGCGAACCATTACTTCTCAGTACGACACGTTCGGCCGGCTGAAGAAATCCCTTTCTCACGAACAGGTGCCCACGGAATACCGGTATTCATGGACTAATCATTCCTTGACGGGAACAGCCGCCAGTTTATATCGGCAGCAAAAGCTCTATGACGGGGTACTGACTTCTGAAACTACGGCAGACTGTTACGGGCGTACATTGCTACAGAGCGAATTGCAACCCGGAAGCAAGTGGCAACATCTGCGCAACAGCTACAACGCAATGGGGCTGCCGGTGAAAGAGGAAACGCTGTGCGGTAACGGTACTTTGAGTCTTCTTGCCACCGTAGATTATACTTACGACGGTTACCAACGCCTGACGCAGGAGAATCATCACTCGGCAGACGGGACAGCTTTGAACAAACAGGTGTATTACACCTACAACAAGCAGACCGAGACCTGCCGGACTGTAACGGACAAGGAGAGCACGGAAACGTTTGTACGCGATGCCCAATGGAATATTGTGTCGCAGAGCGACGCCACAGGCACCACAACTTATACTTATGATGCAGCCGGTCGTGTGGTAAAGGTAAGCTCGCCCGGTTATCCGATGACTTCCACCTACAATGTTTATGGCTTGTGCACCAGTGTCAGCAACGCTGCTTCGGGCACTACGACTTATACCTATAACGGCTTTGACGAACTGGCCACGAAGACGGATGCCAATCATAACGTTACCACCTATGCTTACGACTTGGCAGGACGCCTCACCAGCGTGGCGGATGGCGACCGCACTTTGTCTTACACCTATAATAATAAGGGACAGTTGGCAAGTGACGGAGTTTCCGGTCATCAATCTGTCTATACGTATACAACTGCGGGGCTGTTGCAGAAGGAAGTGAAGACCATTAAGGAACAGACTCTCACTAAAAGCTATACCTATGATGGCAAGGGGCGTTTGCTCACCTATACCAGCCCGTCGGGTCTTGTGCAGAAGTCTGCTTACGATGCTTCCCACAACCTTGTCTCCATCACCGATAATGCCACTTCCTTGAAGTTGTGGGAGGCTAAAAGTTATAACGAACAGGGTTTGTTGAGCAGTGATGTGAATTGTGGAAGTAAGCAGACCACTTATACTTACGACCAGATGGGCAGGTATCAGGGTATTAGTAACTCTTTGGCAGCTTTCAGTTACCAATACAACCGGGGTGGTTTGCTGACGCAACGCATCGAGAAGTTCGGTGGTAGCGGGCTTACTGAAACTTTCGCTTACGATGCGGAAGGATGTCTGTTGAGTTCCACTCTTTCGGGAAAGACTCCGGTTACGGTATCTTATAATAGTGGACGTACCATCAAGGCAAAGTCGGATATTGGAAGTTATACGTACAATGCATCCGGTGCTCCTTTGTCGAAAATAGCTTCGGTGTCGGGATATTCTGTTGCCCTTCAGCAGTTGAATTACTATAAGAATAATCTTCCTTCTTCGATAGTGCATACCGATTGCACCCGCTACTATGAGTATGGTGCCGACAACTTGCGCGATTATAGTGCACTGACTGTTTCTTCTTCCACGCTTCCTTTTGCAGCGGGTAAGCGTTACTATTTTGATGATTTTGAGCGAAATATTAACACAGGAAATGGTGCGGTTACCGATTTAGATTATATCTTTGCCGATGGACGTTTGGTTGCTTTAGTCCGTACTTCCGGTGGTAGTAAAACCAGTTACGGAGTGCTGACCGACCGTCTGGGTTCTTTGATGTCGCTTTACAACAGTGGAGGTATCGTTCAGAAATTCTCTTATGACGCTTGGGGCAATCGCCGCCATCCGCTGACGGGAGTTGCTCTGAGTAGTGCGGAGCTTGCGGATGCTAATAGTATCACCAGTTACGGATATACGGGTCACGAGCATATCGACGAGTTCGGGCTAATCAACATGAATGCCCGCATTTATGACTCCAAGATAGGCATGTTCATCAACGTCGACCCTCAGGCCGGCAGTTATCCAGGCACGTATCCTTATACTTACTGCGGGGGAGACCCGATGAATAGGGTGGATCCGACAGGGGAAGATTGGTATGAGGACCAAAATGGTAACTTCTATTGGCAGGAAGGTCACAAGGATTTAGATGGCTATTCCCGTCTTGGTGCCAGTGTTTCTTTCCCGTTGGGTGAGGATAGCTATTTTAATGCCTATCAGAATGCCGGAATTATAGCCAATCAGGCAGTCAAGGCTTTTGATTTGATATATATCAGTCACAAGTTGCAGAATCAGTTCTTGGGTAAAGACAGTCCTTTATCGGAAATGTCTAAGTCTGAATTGAGTAATGCAATCAGAAGCCGCTCGATGGATGCTATTGCACGGCCGATAGGAGAGTTTTTAGTTTGGAACGGTGCAGGAGAGTTCGCAGGGCCTTTGATTGGCAAAACAGTAAGCTGGGCATGGGGAAAGTTTGCAGAGCTATTTGCTGGTAAAGGTTATGAAAGCTTTAGTGCTTTCAAAAAGGCTTATGGGTCAGCAGGTCAGGGAATGGCTTGGCATCATATCGTAGAGCAGCATGCCGATAATATCGCAAAATTCGGAGCGGAAAAGATTCACAATACGAAGAATCTGATAAAATTGCCGCATGGAAAAGGGAGTATGCATGCGGATATCTCGGGATATTATTCGTCAAAGCCAAGATTCACTAATGGTTTAACTGTAAGAGATTGGTTGAAAACACAGAGTTATGCAGAACAAAATAAATTTGGAATAGAAACTTTAAAAAGATTTGGATGGAAGCCATGAAGAAAATCGAAAGTATACAACAAGCATTGGATTTATTCGAGAAATATTCAGTAAGTCGTGGAAAAGC
>CAMTFK010000115.1 GCA_947071285.1 uncultured Bacteroides sp.
ACCAATGCGACTGCTTTAAATAAACTTGTAGTTTTCATAATCTTTATTTTTAAATTGTTACTATTTCTATTGGGCTTTCGCTCTATCTGTTAGACGGAACTACTTGTTGAAAAGTGGCAGATAATCTTTATTTTTTTGCTGACCGCTTTCGCTTAATAATAGTCAATTCCTGTGCCAAAGTGATAAATTGTTGAATATCAATGGTTATTGTAGAATTGTGGCTGTTCATTATCGGACAGTTGTCCGCTTATTATCGAACACTGACTGTTTTTGGGGGAGAGATTATTTAATTGAAGTTTCGCAAGTTAATTTTAAAAGTTCGTAGGAGTGCCAAGAAGATTTCTTATCCGAGGCAAAGATAAGATCGTTCTGTCCTTTCAGCCCCCACCGAATATCCCTGTTCATCGGCATTCCGGCTGAAACTACTTTCCCGCTTCACCGCTTCACCTTCGCATCCCGTGACACGCCGTAATATCCCGGCATCGGGCGATAGATGGGTTGCGTACGCCGCCCTACGTTCATCAGCTTGCCTTCTTCCAGAAACAGAAACTGATGCTTTTCTACGTTAATATCCTTGCTTTATTGTGCTAAAGATACTGGTTGATAAATGAACCACTCTGGTCGGTCGAACAAATGACTGGAGTAGTTTAATCAAATAACTCTGGTCGGAAGAGCGAACAACTAAAGTCGGTCATTCGTAAAGCACATATAAAGATACATAAAATAGGGGATTATGTACCTAAAAGTCCTGTCTTTTTCTGCAAGCGCCTTTTAGAAAAAAGTTTGAGAAAAGTTTGCAAACTCCTTCTTTCAAGTACTGCTTCGGGCAGGGCTGAAAAGGAAACATACGGAATACGGCAATGTGTATGAAGTGATGAGAAGGTAGGAAGCTTCAGCCGGAAAGCCGATGAACAGGGAGATCTGGGGAAGACTGAAAGAACTGCAAGGAGGCTTTAGGAGTTAAAGCCCGATACTTCTGTGTGGTGTTTCTACTATATCATAAAGGCTATCGAGCTTTAACTCCTAACAACGTGATAACTCCTTTAACTCCTAAATTTCAGAACTTGCGAAACTTGAATTACGTATACGTGAGCAAATGACTATTTGCCCCTACATGCATTGCGGCGACGCTTGTAGGGGGCGAATAATCATTCAGTTCTTTTTAGTATGATTTTTGCCCCATATTGTGTGGCAACATTCTTGCGGAAGTTCAGGAAATCAGGATATTCTTCTTTAGGGTAATTGCCTTGATAAACCTGTAAACGGTGCACGATAAAAACATTTCTTCCTTCTCCCAAAGTAATGGTGGAGTGGAATTTGCCGAACTTGCTTTCCAGATTGGCGGTCTTGGGCAATGATTCTATTTCATACTCTTCCGGTAAGCGGATACTGATGCTATCTATGTCGAGATAACCATAATTGATTTGGATGACTTGGGTACGTTCTCCTTGCTCGTTGGGGCTATAAAAGTCTTTGTGGAAGATATTGGCCGGGATAAAGAGACGTTTTCCGGTTTTGTTTCCATACTGTCCGCTTTCGATAGTATAGGAAATATCTAGTTGCGGTTCTTTTTGTTTGCTCTCGTTGAAACGGACAGCATCGACTTTGGCTTGTATCAAATTGATATCCGAGCGTAGCCAGTCTTTCTGCCGGGCAGGTTCCTGAACTATTATGGATGCCATATCCTCGTATTGAAACAGACGTGAGGTTTGTTTAACTTCAACCTCTGCACTTCCATCCGGTTGCAAGGAAACACGGGCGTTGTTGACTTGCGTATTTAGAGAATCGGCATATGTGGGCAGTTGGCAAAGAGTTCCGCCATTGGGACCGACAAGTAACGCATCATGCCCGGCTATGGAGTGATGTACATAACCTAGGGGTAAGGTCGGATTAGTGCATTCCAGCCAGAGTGTATCGTTGGGTAACGGTACTTGCAGGATGACATGGTTGTTTTGATTGGCACTGGCAAAATCAGATAACAGACGTTTGTTGGTAGTGCTGATTACTGTATAAACTGACGGGATACCCAGTTCTGTAAGCATGGCACGCATGTAATTGGATAATCCTTTGCAATCGCCGAAGCCGGTGCGGTGCACATCGGCGGCGGCGATGGGTTGAAGGCCTCCAATGCCCAGTTGTATGCTGACGTAGCGCGTGGAGGAAGCAAGGTATTGATATACTGCAGCTATCTTTTCATGTGCGGTATTGCAGTTTGCCGTTCGTTTTTGCAGCTCCTCTTTCAGTGCCGGGGGAAGTTGGTCTCTGCCGTTTAATAACTGGTATTGCCATGCTCCGTATGTCTGCCAACTGTCCATGCTTCCCTTGGTTCCTTCGAAAGAGAAGTTCCGGGGAGTGAAATAGATGCGTGGCAGCAGTTCGGACAGGGAAGGACTGTAGGGCTCCTTCTTGATGGCGGGCAGTGATTGAACTTTGACTTCGGTCAACCAGTTTCCGTTAGCCATTTGCTGTTGGTTGACTTCCGCTTGCATATGGATGGTCCGGTAGCGACAAGGATTATCGGCGGGGGTGATGATGCGGTAACTTGCCTGGGCAACAGCCTGGTTATAGTTCTTTTGCGGAAAGAAACCGGGATAGCCGATGAGACCGTCGCTATTCTTTATCTCCCATTCGTAGGTGATGGTTACGGGATAACGTGATGGGGTATATTCAAAGAAATAGTAATAGTCGTCACTGACGAGTCCATCGGAGTATTCAGTGACTTTCAGTTCGCTCTTTTTTATTTTTCGGATGACGTTTCCGGAGGCATCCCGGACTTCTCCGGAGAATTTCTTCAAAGAAGAAAAACGGTCGCACATGCAGATAAAGGAGGCGTCTTCTTTCCCTTTTTCATTGAGTATCTGTATCACGCGTTTTTCTTTCTGGACGGCATCGGTAGGAGAACTGCATACAATATCCGTTACGGCATCCTGCACGATGGAGTAGGCATTGGTGCGTAAATCTGTTTGAGCATGCAGGCCGCCGGAGTAGAAGACAACCTGCAATAAAAAGCCGATAAATAACCTATTCATTTTCATAATTTCCGGATTATAGTTTCTTCAAGACCATCATTTCATTATTCTTTTTTGCCATCATTTCCCACAGTTGTTGCAGTTCGGGATAATCCGTATGCAGGAACAATAGTTTTTGCAATCGGAAAAGATACCTGAGGCTAATCTGGTTGCCCTGTTGAGTGATAGTGTACCGGCAGAGTACTTTCTCGTCATCTGTCTGTATTCTTTGGCTTTCCGGTTTCTCGTCTACTGCATACCCTTCCGGAATGGTCAGATTGACGGTTAGTGACAACTGGTCGGCATAAGGAAATTCCACGGGAAGTTTTCGTTCCGACTGTTTGAAGGGAGATTCGGAGACATGGAGGAATACAAGCGGATTGATGTAAATGAACTGGTCGTTGACAGTGGATTGTTTCTCGAATTCCATAAACTCACGTACTTGCGGCGAGAAAAGGTTTCTTCCGTCCATTCGGAGAACTTTCACTTGTACATTCTCTTCGGAAGCCAGCTTACTGACAAAGTCCGTACTATCCTTGGCGGTACGGAACTTGTTTCGCAGTCGGGAGGCATATTGACCTGCATAAAGAGTCTCACGTGTACCGGCAATGACACCTTCCGGAGAGATTTCGGCTTTCACGACTGACCTGAGCTGGTTGGTTCCGATAGCTGTCAGGTTCACCCATTGGCTTCGGTTGTCCGGAACGATGATACGTGCCCGGTCGGTCATTAGTACGGGAGGCAGTACACTGAGGTATCCGTCTTCTATTGAGCCGTCCAGATAAACCAGGGTGCTGTCTGTGTGGGCAATGGCGACAACAAAAGTATTCAGCTTTTGGAGGCTGGGGTGCGAATAGGGGATTATGCCCATACTCCGGCGGCTCATTACTGCCGGATAAGCGGGTATCCCGGCATCTTTCAGCATGCTGATAAGGATGAAGTTGATGTCGGCATTGCTTCCTGTACCTTCTTTCAATATTTGCTTGGGAGCTTTGCCATATAAAGAGTATTTTTCATTCCATCTCACTTTGTTTTTGAGTAAGGTGTAGATGGCGCATATCTTTTCGTCCGTTTCTTTCATCTGTTCAAGATGCAATGCTGCCATCTCTTCTTTGAGTGGATTGTTCATTTTCAACCGGCTTCCGAAGTTTGTATCTTTGAGCAATGATTCGTCTATTTGTTCCCAGCTTTTTGTGAACGATTGGTAGAGGGTACCGGGAAAATCAATTCCCAGTAGCTCTAAGTTTACTTGTGTGCAGTAGTCATCAAGGCACCACACGTAACTGTCATCTTTCAAAGCGGGAAGTTGAACGCCCTGAAAATTCAGGTGTGTCCCGGAGCATTGAAGTAGCTGTCCGCCGATAGATAAACTGAAAGAAGTGGCTTCGTTTGTCGGCTTGAGCGTTTCCGCGCCATGCATTTCTGTGTTGAACTTGAAGTATTCGGGAATGGTGACGTCATACTCAGTATACAGGGTGGGAATGTCACTTTGTGCTTTCCAACTGTCAATGCTAAAGAAGAAGTCTGACTCCAGCCGGTATTCGTACTCTATCAGAGTACCCGCTTTCACTTGTGGAATGGAGAATTTCAATTGCATTTGATTTTCATTGACGCGTTCCTTGAATACCATGTCTTTCTTCATTTTGGTGCGCACCATTTTTCCGTTTTCCATATTATAAGCACTGGCGTCCAGACCGATGATGTTCTCTTTCATGGTGTTGTTTTGCAGTTCGTAGTAGGGGATAGTGACGTTGGCATAGGAAGTACCCTCTGGCTTGAGTATTTTGATTTTTACTTTATATTCATAGGCCAACCTGAAACTCTCTATTCCCCATTTGTAGTTGACATTGGTTAGCTTGCACAGGATAACTGCCGTGGCATTGGAGTCAGGCGCATAAGTAGTCATGGTTAGCTCTTCCATGGTAGGTTTTCCGAATTTTAAATTCGGCAGAATAGTTTGTCCGTCAGCAAATAATTGGAGGCAGCAAAAACTAAATAGCAGAGAAAGTAAAGCGTTTTTCATATAAATAGAATTGAAGTGTTGTTGTTCCGACAAATATATGTTTTTTTTATTTAAAACAAGCTTTTGTCTTCCTCTTTTATTAAAACTCCTTAAAGAAAGCCCTATAGGTCACTTTTTATTTGTTATTTTGCACCAAATTCGGGTATAGTGCGGTCCGACCGGTTCGGGCTGCGCTTCATTATTGCAGAACGTTCAATGAATAAACTCACCATAAAAGTCTGTCCGGTATGCGGTAGTGCGCATATAGAGCGTGCTATGACTTGCATAGACCATTATGCTTCCAGCGAAGCATTCTATCTGTGCCGTTGTCAGGATTGCGGTTTCCTCTTTACGCAGGATTTTCCTGTGGAGGCTGAGATAGGCAGATATTATGAAACTCCCGATTACATTTCCCATTCCGATACGAAGAAAGGCCTGATGAATAAGGTGTACCATTGGGTGCGCAGTTATATGCTGGGTCGCAAAGCTCGTCTGGTGGCTCGTGAAGCACACCGCAAGACGGGGCACCTGCTGGATATCGGTACGGGGACAGGATACTTTGCCGATGCCATGAAGCGGCGGGGCTGGCAGGTGGAGGCCGTGGAAAAGAGTGCACAAGCACGTGTATTTGCCAAGGAACACTTCAACCTCGATGTGAAGCCTCATACTGCATTGCAGGATTTTGCCCCCGGCAGCTTTGACGTTATTACGTTGTGGCACGTTATGGAGCATCTGGAACACCTGAATGAGACATGGGACATACTAAATAACCTGCTGACGGAAAAGGGTGTGCTGATTATTGCGGTGCCCAATTGTTCCTCGTATGATGCAAAGAAATACGGTGCCCACTGGGCTGCTTACGATGTTCCCCGGCATTTGTGGCATTTTACGCCCGGCAGCATCCAGAGATTGGGAGCTAAGCATGAACTAATACTGGCTGCGCGCCATCCTATGCCGTTCGATGCATTCTATGTATCGATGCTGAGCGAGAAATATATGGGTCATTCCCTGGCTTTCTTCCGGGGGATGCTCACTGGTACACTGGCATGGTTCAGCACATTGGGAAGTAAGGAGCGGAGCAGTTCGATGATTTATGTGTTCAGGAAAAAACAGAAATAAGTGATAGAGTGGTAAAGTGATAAGGCATGAAGACGAAAAGCAAAAATAATTCTGTATCCTACTTTGATATGCAGTTCATCACGTCCAGCATCAGTACGACGTTGGTGTTGCTGTTGTTGGGATTAGTGGTATTTTTCGTGCTGACTGCTCACAATCTTTCTGTATATGTGAAAGAGAATATCAATTTCTCTATTGTCATCAGTGATGATATGAAAGAAGCTGATATTCTGAAATTACAGAAGAAGCTGGACAAGGAAGTCTTCGTGCGTTCCACGGAGTATATCTCGAAGAAACAGGCACTTCACGAGCAGATCGAGGCAATGGGAACAGACCCGCAGGATTTTCTGGGATATAACCCTCTCCATGCTTCCATCGAGGTGAAACTACATTCCGACTATGCGAATACGGACAGCATAGCCAAAATAGAAAAAGAAATAAAGAAGAATACCAATGTGCAGGAAGTGCGCTATCAGGAAGACCTGATAAATATGGTCAATGAGAATATCCGTAACATCAGTCTGATGCTATTGGGACTGGCTGTATTGCTGGCTTTCATATCCTTTGCATTGATAAACAATACCATCCGGCTGACCATTTACTCCAAACGCTTCCTTATTCATACGATGAAGCTGGTGGGGGCAAGTTGGGGCTTTATCCGGCGTCCGTTCCTGTGGCGCAATTTCTGGATTGGTGTGTTGGCGGCTGTCATTGCCGATGGCATCCTGTGGGCTGCCGCATATTGGCTGGTGGTGTATGAACCCGACCTGATTAGCGTAATTACGCCCAACGTCATGTTGATGGTTTCCGCTTCGGTACTTGTGTTCGGGGTGTGTATCACATGGTTCTGTGCATACCTCTCCATCAATAAGTTCCTGCGGATGAAGGCAAGCACGCTGTACTACATATAGGTAGTTAGTAGCAAGTAGTTAGTAGTAAGTAGTTAGTAGAATAGTAATGTTATTTATAATATAGAAGAGATGAGTAAACAGAAATTTGCTTTCGATAAGATCAACTTTATCCTGCTTGCCGTTGCAATGGCGGTGGTGATTATCGGTTTTATCCTGATGACCGGTCCGGCATCCACACCGACACACTTTGAACCGGATATTTTTAGTGCGAGACGTATCAAGGTGGCTCCGTTGGTTTGCCTTGTGGGTTTCTTGCTCATGATATACGCCGTATTGCGCAAACCACGTGGTGAACAAATGAATAATGAAGGAATGAAAGAATGACAACCTGCATAGTTCATAATTTATATTTTATAATTCATAATTAGATTACATGGAATGGTTTGAGGCGCTCATCCTGGGATTAATCCAGGGTTTGACAGAGTATCTGCCGGTAAGCAGTAGCGGACATTTGGCTATCGGTTCGGCATTGTTTGGCATCGAGGGAGAAGAGAATCTGGCATTTACGGTAGTGGTGCATGTAGCCACGGTATTCAGTACGATGGTGGTCCTGTGGAAGGAAATCGAATGGATATTCAAGGGACTGTTCAAGTGGCAGATGAATGACGAGACACGCTATGTAATCAATATATTGATTTCGATGGTACCTATCGGTATTGTAGGTGTGTTCTTCAAAGATGAAGTAGAAGCTGTCTTTGGTTCGGGCCTGCTGGTTGTGGGTTGCATGTTGCTGGTGACGGCTGCTTTGCTGTCGTTCTCCTATTATTATAAGCCGAAGCAGAAAGAGAATATATCTATGAAAGATGCATTCATTATCGGTCTGGCCCAAGCTTGTGCTGTGCTTCCGGGACTTTCACGCTCGGGCACCACAATTGCTACAGGTTTGTTGTTGGGAGATAATAAAGCGAAACTGGCTCAGTTCTCTTTCTTGATGGTGATGCCGCCGATATTGGGCGAAGGATTGCTGGATGGTATGAAGCTGATGAAAGGTGAAGATATTGCAGGCAGCATTTCAACGCTGTCATTGCTGATAGGTTTCATTGCCGCTTTTGTATCGGGTTGCCTGGCTTGTAAATGGATGATTAACATTGTGAAGAAGGGTAAGCTGGTATATTTCGCTATCTATTGTGCGATTGCCGGTATTATAACCATCGTTTTGTCACAAATGCAAGGATAACGAATGAAATTTAAAGAAGGAGAAGTACTTTATTTCAATAAACCGCTGGGCTGGACCTCATTCAAGGTCGTGGGACATGCACGTTACCACATCTGCCGGCGGATGGGAGTGAAGAAATTGAAAGTAGGCCATGCCGGCACGCTCGACCCTCTGGCTACAGGGGTGATGATTATTTGCACCGGTAAGGCAACGAAGCGGATTGAAGAGTTCCAATATCATACGAAGGAGTATGTTGCCACCATTCAGTTGGGCGCCACCACTCCCTCTTACGACCTGGAACACGAGATAGATGCCACTTATCCCACGGAGCACATCACCCGGGAGCTGGTGGAAGAGACATTGAAAACATTCATCGGTGAGATACAGCAGGTGCCCCCCGCTTTTTCCGCCTGTATGGTGAATGGCAAGCGCGCCTATGACCTGGCACGCAAGGGCGAAGAAGTGGAGTTGAAACCGAAGTTGCTGGTGATTGACGAGATAGAGTTGCTGGAATGTAACCTGCCGGAAATCAAGGTTCGCGTGGTATGCAGCAAAGGTACGTATATCCGTGCCCTGGCTCGCGACATCGGTGAGGCGCTACAGAGCGGTGCCCATCTGACAGCTCTGGAACGTACCCGCGTGGGTGATGTTCGGCTGGCGGATTGCCTCGACCCGATGGATTTCAAGGAGTGGATAGACGCTCAGGAGATAGAAACAGAAGAATAACTTAAAGAAAGAATAGGTATGAAACTATCGCAATTTAAATTTAAGCTTCCGGAAGAGAAGATTGCCTTGCACCCGACAAAGTACAGAGATGAGTCGCGCCTGATGGTGCTGCACAGAAAGACAGGCGAGATTGAACACAAGGAATTCAAGGATGTCCTGAACTACTTTGATGACAAGGATGTGTTCATCTTCAATGACACGAAGGTATTCCCCGCCCGTCTGTATGGCAACAAGGAGAAGACCGGTGCCCGTATTGAAGTGTTCCTTTTGCGTGAGTTGAACGAAGAACTTCGTCTGTGGGATGTATTGGTAGACCCTGCACGTAAAATCCGTATCGGTAACAAACTGTATTTCGGTGATGACGACTCTATGGTAGCCGAGGTTATCGACAATACGACGTCTCGTGGTCGTACGCTCCGTTTCCTCTATGACGGTCCGCACGATGAGTTCAAGAAGGCTTTGTATGCACTGGGTGAAACCCCACTGCCTCATAGCATCATCAATCGCCCTGTAGAGCCGGATGACTCAGAACGTTTCCAGTCTATCTTTGCCCGCAACGAAGGTGCGGTGACGGCTCCTACTGCCAGTCTGCACTTCAGCCGCGAGTTACTGAAACGTCTTGAAATCAAGGGTATCGACTTTGCTTATATCACGTTGCATGCCGGGTTGGGTAATTTCCGTGATATTGATGTGGAAGACCTCACGAAGCACAAGACGGACTCTGAACAGATGATTGTAAACGAAGAGGCTGTCAGCATAGTGAACCGTGCCAAAGATATGAACAGACAGGTTTGTGCTGTTGGTACTACCGTGATGCGTGCCATCGAGAGCACCGTGAGCACAGACGGACATCTGAAATCATACGAAGGCTGGACAAATAAGTTCATCTTCCCTCCCTACGACTTTACGGTAGCGAACTCGATGATTTCCAACTTCCACATGCCGCTTTCCACATTACTGATGATTGTTGCCGCTTTCGGTGGTTACGACCAAGTGATGGAGGCGTATAACGTGGCTTTGAAGGAAGGTTACCGTTTCGGTACTTATGGTGATGCGATGTTGATTACGGACAAGTAAAGAGAGTGATTAGTGGTAAGTGATTAGTGATAAACAGGCTTTGCAGTGTCACTCTAATCACTAATCACTAATCGTTAATCACTTATGAACGTTTATTTCGGTTTAGGAACTAATCTCGGTGATAAGGAGCAAAACCTCCGTCTTGCCGTGCAGCATATAGAAGAGCGGATAGGGAAGATTGTTTCCCTGTCCGCTTTTTATGCTACTGCCCCGTGGGGCTTTACCTCTGATAATGCTTTTCTGAATGCTGCCGTCTGTGCGGAGACTTCGCTTCCGGCGTTGGAGATACTTTCTATCACCCAATCCATCGAGCAGGAAATGGGGCGTACCCATAAATCTGTGAATGGTGTGTATGGTGACCGTGTGATAGACGTTGATTTGTTGTTGTATGATGATCTTATTCTGGATACTTCTACACTGAAATTGCCTCATCCGCTGATGCAGGAACGCCGCTTCGTGATGGAGCCATTGGCAGAGATAGCGCCTGATGTGGTGCATCCGGTGTTGGGAAAGACATTGGGGAATATCTATCGTGATATGACTGACTAATAACTGGTTTCCTGCAATGAAGAATAAATACCGCAACTTGTTTTTGCTTTTCGGCATACTCGCCATTGCCATCATGCTCTGCACAATGGAGATGGATTATTCCGATATCTGGGAGAACATGAAACGCGTAGGTTTCTGGTTTCCCGCAATCATGCTGCTATGGTTTTTTGTTTACCTGATAAATACCTGTTCCTGGTATCTGATAATCAGGGACGACCGTAAATACCGTGTTCCCTTCTGGACGGTCTGTAAGCTGTCCATCACAGGTTTTGCCATTAACTATGCCACTCCCGGCGGCCTGATGGGTGGCGAACCATACAGGATTATGGAACTGACTCCTTACGTTGGTGTCAGTAAAGCCACTTCTTCCGTCATTCTGTATGTGATGATGCACATCTTTTCTCATTTCTGGTTTTGGTTCCTTTCCATCTTCCTCTACATCGCCCTGTATCCCATTAACTCTTTCATGGTTGGGCTGCTTATTGCAATAGGCGCTTTCTGCTTATTAGCCATCTATTTCTTTTCCCGCGGATATAAGAACGGCATGACGGTGAAAACCTTTCTTTTTCTGCAAAAGGTTCCATTCGTAAAGAAATGGGCATGCCGTTTCCTTGCCACCCGGAAAGGGACATTGGAACAGATAGACAGTCAGATAGCCTTGCTTCACAGCCAGCATAAGGTTACTTTCTACAGTTCGTTGCTGCTGGAACTTTCCGCCCGAATCCTTTCCAGTCTTGAAATCTATATCATTCTGAGTGTCTTCACACCGGATGTCAACTGGTGGGACTGTGTGCTGATACTGGCTTTCTCTTCCCTGTTCAGTAATCTGATATTCTTTTTCCCGATGCAACTGGGTGCACGAGAGGGCGGACTGGCATTGGCTGTGGATGGGCTGCATATGTCCGCAGCACTGGGTGTCTATGTAGGATTGATTACCCGGTTGCGCGAACTGCTGTGGATAGCTATTGGAATGGTTCTGATTAAAATAGGTAATAAGAAGCCGGAAGAGCCTTCTTCCGAAAGTTGAATAGACGCTGCCTTACCTATCTATAGGTATTTTTCTGCTTACAAGCGCATATTTTCGTTAATACTTTCTTGATTGTATTCCATATTCATAGAAAACCTTTATCTTTGCACCCGAAAAATGAATGTGGAAAGATTTGAGTAGCTTGCAACCACAGAAAAAAATGCTAAAACAACATCCTTTTCTGACGGCTTCATGCTGATGCTCCTACTCATATCCCTTCCTTTCATTCTTTAATTATTCATTTTTAATTTTGTAATAATGGGATATTTATTCACATCCGAATCGGTGTCTGAAGGACACCCCGACAAAGTGGCCGATCAAATATCGGACGCTGTGCTTGACAAACTGTTGGCTTACGACCCCAGTTCGAAAGTAGCTTGCGAAACTCTGGTAACTACCGGACAGGTAGTGCTGGCTGGAGAAGTGAAAACCAAAGCGTACGTTGACCTACAACTCATTGCGCGCGAAGTAATTCAGAAAATCGGCTATACCAAGGGCGAGTACATGTTCGAAAGTAACTCGTGTGGTGTATTGTCCGCTATTCATGAGCAAAGTCCCGACATTAACCGTGGTGTAGAGCGCCAGGACCCTATGGAACAGGGTGCAGGCGACCAAGGAATGATGTTTGGCTATGCTACTAACGAGACAGAAAATTACATGCCTCTTTCTCTCGACTTGTCACACCGCATACTGCAAGTGTTGGCCGACATCCGTCGCGAAGGTAAGGAAATGACTTATCTCCGTCCCGACTCCAAGAGCCAGGTAACCATTGAATACGATGATAACGGAATGCCCGTTCGCATCGATACGATTGTAGTTTCTACCCAGCACGATGACTTCATCCAGCCTGCTGACGACAGTGAAGCTGCCCAGTTGAAAGCAGATGAAGAAATGCTTGCCACCATTCGCCGGGATGTAATCAGCATTCTGATGCCGCGTGTGATAGCTTCTATTCATGCAGAGAAAGTACTTGCATTATTCAACGACCACATCACGTACCACGTTAATCCTACCGGAAAGTTTGTTATCGGCGGTCCTCACGGAGATACAGGTCTGACGGGACGTAAGATTATCGTAGATACTTACGGAGGCAAGGGTGCTCATGGCGGTGGCGCTTTCTCCGGTAAAGACCCCTCGAAGGTAGACCGTAGTGCTGCTTATGCAGCCCGTCACATTGCCAAGAACCTGGTAGCTGCCGGTGTGGCCGATGAAATGTTGGTGCAGGTGTCTTATGCTATCGGCGTTGCACGCCCCATCAATATCTACGTCAATACTTACGGACGCGGCCATGTAAACATGAGCGACGGTGAGATTGCGAAGAAGATTGATGAACTCTTCGACCTTCGTCCGAAGGCTATCGAGGATCGCTTGAAACTTCGTAACCCTATCTATCAGGAAACTGCTGCTTACGGACATCTGGGACGTGAACCGCAGGTTGTTACCAAGCACTTCAAATCCCGCTATGAAGGTGACAAGGATGTAGAGGTAGAACTCTTCACTTGGGAGAAACTGGATTATGTGGATAAGGTGAAAGCCGCTTTCGGTTTATAATCTTCAATTAGTAATCAGCGTAGCTTTACAAGCTATTTACATAGAAGTCGCCCTGCTCTGTTCTGTCTCTACAGAAGGAGAGGGCGACTTTTTATTTGGGATGTCTCGCATGAGGAAAACAAGGATTATATCTTTCAATATTAAATAATCGGTTACTACCTTTTCATGAAACTTCCTTTGCTATATTTTGTGATATATTCGAATCAAGAGTTGAAATTCGTTTATTTCGGTATAGAAATGAAGCAAATGATAAGCGATACTATCTTAATTCTCCTCCTCTTGGGAGGAGGA
>CAMTFK010000116.1 GCA_947071285.1 uncultured Bacteroides sp.
TGGAAGGCAGCAAGGAGTTTGCCAAAGGCTTCATGGAACGCCACAACATCCCCACTGCCCGCTACAAGAGCATCACTGCCGATAACCTCGAAGAAGGCCTCGCCTTCCTCGAAAGCCTCGAAGCCCCCTACGTGCTGAAAGCCGACGGCCTCTGTGCCGGAAAAGGCGTGCTCATCCTCCCCACCCTCGAAGAGGCCAAACGGGAACTGGAAGAAATGCTCGGCGGCATGTTCGGTCAAGCCAGCGCCACGGTGGTTATCGAAGAGTTTCTCAGCGGCATCGAGTGCTCCGTGTTTGTGCTGACGGACAGCAAGCACTACAAAGTGCTGCCCGTAGCCAAGGACTACAAGCGCATCGGCGAAGGTGACAAAGGCCTGAACACCGGTGGCATGGGAAGCGTTACCCCCGTTCCTTTTGCTGACGAAGAGTTCATGGAAAAAGTACGCACCCGCATCATCGAGCCCACCATCAACGGACTGCAAGAAGAAAGAATCCTCTACAAAGGCTTCATCTTCCTCGGACTCATCCGGGTGAAAGGCGAACCGATGGTGATAGAATACAACGTCCGCATGGGCGACCCGGAAACAGAAAGCGTCATGCTGCGCATACAGAGCGACTTCGCCGAACTGCTGGAAGGTGTACGCGATGTGAACCTCGACACCAAGACTCTGGTGATGGACCCGCGCACAGCCGCCTGCGTCATGCTCGTCAGCGGCGGTTATCCCGAAGCTTACGAAAAAGGCAAAGTGATGACCGGATTTGAAGCTGCCGCAGCCACGGACAGCATCCTCTTCCACGCCGGAACAGCCATGAAAGACGGAAACGTAGTGACCGCCGGTGGTCGTGTGATAGCCGTATGTTCTTATGGTGCGACCAAGGAAGAAGCCCTTGCCAAGAGCTACAAAGTTGCGGATATGATTGACTTCGACAAGAAGTACTTCCGCCGCGACATCGGATTTGATCTCTAAAAGAGGAGTATTACCACATTATTATATGATACGAAGTAAACGATTACAGAACCGGATTACCGCGGGACGCTTCACGCTTCCCGTCGCCATCCTTTTGTCCCTGTTCTGCTGGGTGCTGAGCTCTATCCTGTTACCCGAACTTCCGGTAATGAAGAGCGGTTATCCTTTGTGGGAGACCATCAGCAACGGCTACATCCCGGCATGGGCAAACGCGCCTCTGAGTTTCATCCTCTACGGCATAATCGGCTACTTCCTGATAGAACTGAACAATGCCTTCGCCATCATTCGTATGCGTGCATCCGTGCAGACAGCCATCTACTTCCTGTTGATTTCCGTCTGCCCCGCCCTGCACCAACTCTATGCCGGAGACATAGCCTCGGTGGCATTCCTGGTATCCCTGTTCTTCCTCTTCAAGGGATACCAGCATCCACGCCCGGCGGGCATCCTGTTCTACTCGTTCCTGTTCATCGGAGTGGGCAGCTTGTTCTTCCCGCAACTGACGCTGTTCATTCCGCTTTTCTGGATAGGTGCATACGGTTTCCAGGCACTCACCCCGAAGAGCTTTTTCGGTAGCCTGATAGGTTGGACTCTGCCCTACTGGTTCGTGCTGGGACATGCCTATTTTTACGATGAAATGGGGCTTTTTTGTCAGCCCTTCATCGAATTAGCCACCTTCCAGCCCATCGCCTTACTGGACTTTCCGTTGTGGGAGATTGCTACGCTGGGCTATCTGTTTGTGCTGTTTATAGTAAGCTCCGTGCACTGCCTCGTGGCGGGCTACGAAGATAAGATACGTACCCGCAGTTACCTGCACTTCCTTATCTTCCTGAGCTTTTGCATCTTCGGCTATATCCTGTTGCAACCTGCAATGATGGTTCACCTGCTGCCCCTGCTGCTGATAGGCGTCAGCATACTGACAGGACATTTCGTGGTACTGACGAACAGTCGGACCTCTAATGTGTTTTTTATTTGTGCCCTCGTGGGGCTTATACTTTTATTCGGATTTAATATATGGACGCTTTTGTAGACTCGCTGGTTCAACTTATGATAGACTGGGGTTACCTCGGCCTGTTCATCTCCGCCGTGTTGGCGGGCAGCATCGTTCCGTTCAGTTCGGAACTGGTGATGATAGCGCTTGTGAAAGTGGGACTCAGTCCGGCGATGTGCGTGCTCTTTGCTACACTGGGCAACACAATTGGCGGCATGACGTGCTACTACATGGGGCGTCTGGGCAATGTGGTCTGGATAGAGAAATATTTCAAGGTAAAGAAAGAGAAGATAGACAAGATGCAACTGTTCCTGCAAGGGAAAGGGGCACTGATGGCTTTCTTCGCATTCCTGCCCTTTGTGGGCGAGGCATTGGCCATTGCACTGGGCTTCATGCGGAGCAACGTGTGGCTGACCACTTCGTCCATGTTCGTCGGGAAGCTGATACGCTACGCCGTGATGTTGCTGGCACTGGAAGGGGCCATATCGGTGTTCTCCTAAGGAAACGGAACGGTGTTTCGGCTACCTGTAACAGCCTATGAATAAAGGAGTTATTCGCGAAGCTTTACGAACGCGTTCCGAAAGCTTTGCGAACGCAACCGGAAAGCTTCATGAACAGATTCCAAAAGCTTTGCGAACGGATATATACATATTATAATAAGAGAATGAAACGGATTATAGAACATACGGAAGACGGAAGCGCCACGCTGTTCGTGCCGGAGCTGGATGAACATTATCATTCGGTGAAAGGGGCACGCACGGAGTCGCAGCACATCTTTATAGAGATGGGGCTGAAGGCTTCGGCTGCACCGCAACCGCGTGTTCTCGAAATAGGTTTCGGCACCGGGCTGAATGCCCTTCTCACGCTGGAAGCCGCCGAACAGGAGAAACGCCACGTGCACTACACGGGCATCGAACTCTATCCCCTCGCCTGGGAAGAAGTCAGCGCACTGGGGTATAGCGACAACCCTCTGTTCGAAAAGTTGCACACCGCACCGTGGGAAGAAGACGTGGAAATATCCACGTACTTCACCCTGAGGAAGATAAAAGGAGACGCGAATGTAGTGATTAGTGATGAGCGATTAGTGATAAGCGATAAAGACAGCGCAGCCCACTTATCACTAATCACTAACCACTCATCACTAAACCTCGTTTATTTCGATGCTTTCGCCCCCGAAAAGCAACCCGAAATGTGGGATGAACAATTATTCCGTTCCCTTTACGTTAATATGGATAACGGGGGAATATTGACGACGTATTGCGCCAAAGGTGTCATCCGCCGTCTGTTGCAAGCCATCGGTTTCCGTGTGGAACGCCTTCCGGGACCTCCGGGCGGAAAACGGGAGATACTGAGGGCGACGAAAGAGAACGTATAATGAAACGATTTCAACCATAAATATAGTATAATAATGAAACGAACATTCCTGTACATACTCACTGCCCTGCTTGCAGTAGGCTGCAAAAACAGCAGTGTCCAGAATAATAAGAGTGATGATGACAAACCTGTCATCACTGTCACCATCGAGCCGTTGCGCTACTTCACCGAGGCCATTGCGGGCGACAATTTCAGTGTTGTCAGCATGGTGCCCAAAGGCAGCAGTCCGGAGACGTACGACCCCACCCCGCAGCAACTCGTAGAGCTTGCCAAGAGTAAGGCCTACTTCCGCATCGGCTACATCGGTTTCGAACAAACCTGGATGGACAAGCTGACGGACAACGCCCCGCACCTGCAATTCTTCGATACCTCCCGTGGCATCGACCTGATCTACGACTCTTCGCACGTTCATCACCAGCACGATGGTGGCAATGAGGCTCATGTCCACGACTCCGTACAGCACGACGAGCACCAGCATGCCATCGGCGTAGAACCGCACGTCTGGAGTTCGGCCTACAACGCCCAGATTATTGCCGGAAACATAGTGAACGCCCTGTGCAGCATTGACAAAGCCAACGAGGAAGTCTATGTGGAACGCTACAAGAACCTCTGCAACCAGATAGAGCATACCGACAGTCTCATCTGCCACATGCTTTCCACCCCCAACGCCGATCGTGCCTTTATGATTTATCATCCGGCACTCTCCTACTTTGCCCGCGACTATGGTTTGCACCAGATTTCCATTGAAGAAGACGGCAAAGAGCCCTCCCCCTCCCACCTCAAGAATCTGATAGATACTTGTAAGAAAGAGAAAGTCCGCGTCATCTTCGTACAGCCGGAATTCGACCGCCGTAATGCGGAAATCATCGCCAAGCAAACAGGCACAAAGGTAGTGCCCATCAATCCGCTTTCCTACGACTGGGAACAGGAGATGCTGAACATTGCCGGAGAGTTGGTGGTTAAGAACTGATAGCCAATGAATACACCCCTTATCGAAATAAAGAACCTCAGCGCCGGCTACGACCACCGTACCGTGCTGCGCAACGTGAACCTCACCGTTTACGACCGGGACTTTCTGGGCATCATCGGTCCCAACGGCGGTGGAAAGACAACTCTTATCAAATGTATACTGGGCTTGCTGAAACCTACAGCAGGAGAAATCTTATATAGTGATAAGCGGTTAGTGATGAGTGATAAGCAAGAGGGCACAGCGCAGCGCTCATCACTAACCACTAACCGCTCATCACTAAAGATGGGCTACCTGCCGCAGTACAACAGCATCGACCGCAAATTCCCCATCACCGTGGAAGAAGTCATTCTTTCCGGCCTCAGCTCGCAGAAGTCGCTGATTTCCCGCTTCACCGGAGCGCACCGTGAGAAAGCCCGCCAGGTCATCGCCCGCATGGGACTGGAAGGGCTGGAAGACCGCGCCATCGGTGCACTGAGTGGCGGACAACTGCAACGCGCCTTGTTGGGCCGTGCCATCATCTCCGACCCTGAGTTGGTGGTTCTTGACGAGCCCAGCACTTACATTGATAAACGTTTCGAAGCCCGCCTTTACGAGCTTCTGGCAGAGATTAACCACGATTGCGCCATCATCCTCGTCAGCCATGACATAGGCACCGTGTTGCAACAAGTGAAGTCCATCGCTTGCGTAAACGAGACGTTGGATTATCATCCCGACACGGGCGTAAGCGAAGAGTGGCTGGAACGGAACTTCAATTGTCCGATAGAATTATTGGGACACGGAGCACTGCCGCACCGCATACTGGCGGAGCATAAACATGGCGAGGGATGCGGGTGCTGCCACTGTGAACACTAAAAAATCAATGTATATATTTTAACCTATCCTAATAAATACCCTTTACCGCCACAGTTTTAGCAGTTAAATCACTATATTTGCGCCCGTATACGCTAAAATACAGAGCTATAACTTAAAAACATAACGAATTATTTCCGAATGAAACAGTACAGAACCGTAAACAACCTCGTGGGTTGGATTACTTTCATCATTGCAGCCACGGTCTACTGCATGACCATAGAACCGACTGCAAGTTTTTGGGACTGCCCGGAGTTCATCACTACCGGCTATAAATTGGAAGTAGGACACCCGCCCGGAGCACCTTTCTTCATGTTGGTAGCTAACCTGTTCTCACAATTCGCCTCGGATGCCAGCACCGTAGCCAAAATGGTGAACTATATGAGTGCACTGATGAGTGGCGCTTGTATCCTGTTCCTCTTCTGGAGCATCACGCATCTGGTGCGCAAACTCGTCATCACCGACGAAAACAATATCACCAAAGGACAACTGATTACCGTTATGGGTAGCGGTCTGGTAGGTGCATTGGCCTATACGTTCAGCGATACATTCTGGTTCAGCGCCGTAGAAGGTGAAGTTTACGCTTTCTCTTCCCTGTTCACCGCCGTTGTATTCTGGCTGATACTGAAATGGGAAGATGTGGCGGACGAACCGCACAGCGACCGTTGGCTCATCCTCATTGCTTACCTCACGGGACTCAGTATCGGCGTTCACTTGCTGAACTTGCTTTGTCTGCCCGCCATCGTACTGGTTTACTATTATAAGAAAGTGCCTAATGCAAATGCAAAAGGCTCGTTGCTGGCATTGCTGGCTTCCGGTATTCTGGTGGCTGTGGTACTCTACGGCATGGTGCCGGGTATTGTGAAAGTAGGTGGTTGGTTCGAACTGTTCTTCGTAAACACACTGGGAATGTCCTTCAACAGTGGTGTGATGGTATACATCCTCGTACTGGCAGCCTCCATCATCTGGGGTATATACGAAAGCTATACGGAGAAGAACAAAATGCGTATGGCTATCTCTTTCGTGCTGACTATCGCCCTGCTGGGTATCCCGTTCTATGGTCACGGAACAAGTGCCGTGATGATTGGTATCGTGGTTATCGCTTTCCTCTTCTTCTATCTCAGCCCAAATATGCAGGCAAAGATGAAAGAGAAATACCGCATCTCCGCACGCACCATGAACACAGCCCTGTTGTGCACCATGATGATTGTCATCGGATATTCTTCTTACGCCATCATCGTTATCCGCTCCGTTGCCAACACGCCGATGGACCAGAACTCCCCCGAGGACATCTTCACACTGGGCGAATACCTGGGACGTGAACAATACGGTACCCGTCCGCTCTTCTACGGACAGGCATTCTCCTCCAAAGTTGCCCTCGACGTGAAAGACGGTTATTGCGAACCGCGCATCTCCTACAACGGAACCAAGTTTATCCGTAAGGAAAAAGCTACTCCCGACGAAAAGGACAGCTACATCGAAATCCCCGGACGTATCGAATACGAATACGCTCAGAATATGCTTTTCCCGCGTATGTACAGCAGCCAGCATGCCAGGGAATATCAAGCTTGGGTAGATATCGTCGGCAACGACATCCCCTATGACCAGTGCGGACAAATGGTGATGGTGAACATGCCTACGCAATGGGAAAATATCAAGTTCTTCTTCTCCTACCAGCTCAACTGGATGTACTGGCGCTACTTTATGTGGAACTTCGCCGGACGCCAGAACGACCTGCAAGGTAGCGGAGAGATAGAACACGGTAACTGGATTACAGGTATCCCATTCATCGACAACTGGTTGGTGGGTGACCAGAGCTTGTTGCCACAGGAATTACAAAACAACAAGGGACACAACGTCTTCTACTGTCTGCCTCTGTTGCTCGGTATCATCGGTCTGTTGTGGCAGGCATACCGTGGGCAGAAGGGTATCCAGCAGTTCTGGGTAGTGTTCTTCCTGTTCTTCATGACGGGTATCGCCATCGTGCTCTACCTGAACCAAACCCCAAGTCAGCCGCGCGAACGTGACTATGCATATGCAGGGTCGTTCTATGCCTTCGCCATCTGGATAGGTATGGGTGTGGCAGGCATCATCCGCCTGTTGCAGCACTATGCCAAGATGAAGGAGCTTCCGGCTGCAACCCTTGTGTCGGCTCTATGCCTCCTTGTCCCCATACAAATGGCAAGCCAAACGTGGGACGACCACGACCGCAGCGACCGCTATCTGGCACGCGACTTCGGGCAAAACTACCTGATGTCCCTGCAAGAAACGGGCAATCCGGTTATCTTTACCAACGGTGACAACGATACATTCCCCTTGTGGTATAATCAGGAGACGGAAGGTTTCCGCACCGATGCCCGTACTTGTAACCTCAGTTACCTGCAGACGGACTGGTACATCGACCAAATGAAGCGTCCCGCCTACGACTCTCCGTCGCTGCCCATCACCTGGGACCGTATGGAGTACGTGGAAGGAACAAACGAATACATCGCCATACAGCCCGATTATAAGAAGAGCATCGACGCCCTCTATGCCGAAGCCGAAAAGCAGGCATTGAACGGCAATCCCGAATCGCTGATTAACGTGAAGAAAGAGTTCGGCGAGAACCCGTATGAGTTGCAGAACATCCTGAAATACTGGGTACGCAGCAAGAACGAAGACCTCAAGGTGATTCCTACGGACAGCATCGTGATGAAAGTGGATAAGGAAGCCGTACGCCGCAGCGGTATGATGATACCGGGCGACAGCATCCCCGACTATATGCACATCTCACTGAAAGGCAAACGCGCCCTCTACAAGAGCGAGTTGATGATGCTTGAAATGCTGGCGGAAGCCAATTGGGAACGCCCCATCTATATGGCCGTCAGCGTAGGTCCGGAGAACCACCTCAACATGGGCAACCACTTCATTCAGGAAGGTCTGACCTACCGCTTCACTCCGTTCGATGCCGAGAAAACCGGTGTCAAACTGGACAGCGAAAAGATGTACGACAACCTGATGAACAAGTTCAAGTTCGGCGGTATTGACAAACCGGGCATCTACATTGATGAAAACGCCATGCGCATGTGTTACTCTCACCGCCGTATCTTCTCGCAACTTGCTGGTCAATTGATACGCGAAGGCAAGAAGGACAAAGCAAAGGCAGCACTGGACTATGCAGAGAAGATGATTCCTGCCTACAACGTGCCTTACGACTGGCAGAATGGCGCCGTACAAATAGCAGAGTCCTACTATCAGTTGGGTGAAATGGAGAAAGCAGACAGCATTATGACTGCACTTGCCGACAAGGCTGTGGAATACATCACCTGGTATCTGAGCCTGGACGACAAACGTTTCGCCATGTCCAGTCGTGAAGTTGTAGACTATCATCTGCCCATCCTCAGTTCAGAAGTGAAGCTCATGCAGAAGTATAACTCCGAACTGGCTCCGGTATACGATGACAAGCTGAACGAGTTGTATCAAATGTGTGTTGACCGTATGAAATGAAGTGATTAGCGGATAGTGATTAGTGATTAGCAATTGAGCCAATCACTAATCACTATCCGCTAAACACTAATCACTAACCACTAAACACTAACAACCGTGTTTATAGAACAGCCTCCCGAGTTTGTCCGAAAGCTATATCCCGGTGCAATCTGGCGAATGGACCCGAATGAGAAAGCCGTTTACTTGACTTTTGACGATGGTCCCATCCCCGAAGTAACTCCGTGGGTACTTGAATTATTGGACAAACACAACATTAAAGCCACCTTCTTCATGGTGGGAGACAATATACGCAAGCATCCCGATGTATATCAAATGGTAGTAGATGGCGGACACCGCATCGGCAACCATACGTTCAATCATATCCGTGGATTCGAGTATCTGTCCGACAACTACCTTGCCAATACGGACAAGGCGAATGAAGTGATGAAAACCGACCTCTTCCGTCCGCCGCACGGACACATGCGCTGGGGACAGTATTTCACCCTGAAACGGCATTATAAGATAGTGATGTGGGATTTGGTGACGCGCGATTACAGTAAGAAGCTGCGCGGCCCGCAGGTGCTTGCCAACGTGATGAGATATGCACGGAACGGTTCCATCATCACCTTCCACGACTCGCTGAAATCCTGGAACAATGGTAACCTGCAATATGCATTACCACGGGCACTCGATTTTCTGAAAGAGGAAGGATACGAGTTCAAGTTATTGTAAGCAACCGCAAAAGTCATATCAGAAACGACGCACAATAGCGTACAAAATATTTCGCCCCTACAAGTTCTGTCGTAGAACTTGTAGGGGCGAATCATTATTCGTCCGGATACCCCCGGACGAACTATAGTTTATGGTTTACTTCACCGTAACCGTCAACGGATTGCGTACCTTCTGAGCATAGTTTGCCATATATTCATTCCATGCTTCCGGAGTCTTGATGTCAGCCTTATCCCAGGCAGCACCCCAGTAGTAAACATACTCTGCACCCGGCTCATAGTCGCTGATAGCCAATACGTGACCATCGGCACCACCGCGCAATTCGTTCTTTTCCTTTTCGGGGAAGAGCAGAGACTTGGCTTCCTTCACCGTAGCGGGGAAAGCAGCGCCCACAAAGATCTTACCGTTATTATTGTTCACATTGTCCGTGGGATCTACATAAGTGATGTAACCGTTAGCAGCATCAGCCACTACAGCACCGTCCGGCTCATGCAATACGATACCTGTAGCTACCGGAGTAGACTCTTTCAGATTATCATAAGCTACAACAGTCTTGTTCAGGTGAGAACCTGCATCCAGCGTGATGACACGTGTTTCGATAACCGTAGAGTCACCCTTGATGTTCAGCGGATTATAAACCAGCTTCACAGTGAAACGCAACGGGCCGTTATCCAGAATATCCTGCGTTGCATAGCAATACGGATAAACGATTTCACCATCGGGCATCAAAGCAGCCGTACCGCCACCCAGCGTAGGACCTACTTTGTAGCAGTCCAGACCGTTCCCGTGGTCTACGTGATAAGAAACCGACTGGTATAATTCCTGTGCAGCCTTCGGGTCAGTCTTCTTCAACTCGGCAATCTTAGCTTTGGTTTCAGGATTCAGTTCACCTGCATAACGAGCCTCTACAACCGGTTCAGTTGTGTTGTACTTCGTCCATACATCATATCCGAAAGCACGCTCACCTGTCTTCTGCAAAGCCGGACCGTAAGCACGGAAAGCAACCAGGTCATTCTCCCAAGCCACATCGTCCACACGTTCAGGATAATATTTTCCACAAGCCTTTACAGCAAAAACCTCAGGAGTACCTGCCTGAATGGTATAAGTAGCCGTACCATTAGCTGCTACGCTTGCAGGGAAGATAACCTTTTCATCGTACGTAATCTGATAAGGGACTTGTTGTCCGTCAGCATTCAGAACCACAATCTGGGCTGTGTCAGCCAGTTTCAGTTGGTTAGCGATGTCGTCCATGGCCACTTCGACCATTTCATTGGAACGCTCCATTGCCAAAGGATTGTTTACCGTTACAGTAACCACATCCTTCGTGTTAGTGCAGGCAAAACAGAATAAAACTGTTGCCACTAAAAGGAATAACTTTTTCATATTGCTTAATCAATTGATAATTGACATTTTGAGAATGGAGAATATAGACAGAAAATGGATAACTGATATTCTCAACTATCCATTATCCATTTTCCATTTATTTCTTTATTAAGGCTGTTTACCGATGTAAGCCAGGATACCGCCGTCTACGTAGAGCACGTGGCCGTTTACGAAGTCAGAAGCGTCGGAAGCCAGGAATACGGCAGGACCCATCAAGTCTTCAGGAGTACCCCAACGTGCAGCCGGAGTCTTGGCAACGATAAATGCATCGAACGGATGACGTGAGCCGTCAGCTTGCGGTTCGCGAAGCGGTGCAGTCTGCGGAGTAGCGATGTAACCCGGGCCGATACCATTACACTGGATGTTGTATTCGCCATACTCGGAAGCAATGTTACGAGTCAGCATCTTCAATCCACCCTTGGCAGCAGCATAAGCAGATACGGTTTCACGACCCAACTCACTCATCATAGAGCAGATGTTGATAATCTTGCCGTGGCCTTTCTTCATCATAGAAGGAATAACAGCTTTTGATACGATGAACGGAGCGTTCAAGTCAACGTCAATTACCTGACGGAATTCAGAAGCCTTCATTTCGTGCATCGGGATACGTTTGATGATACCTGCATTGTTCACCAGGATGTCAATCACGCCTACTTCTTTCTCAATCTGAGCAACCATAGCGTTCACCTGGTCTTCGTTTGTTACGTCGCATACATAACCCTTAGCTTCGATACCTTCAGCTTTGTAGGCAGCCATACCTTTGTCCACCAATTCTTGTTTGATGTCATTGAACACGATTTTTGCACCGGCTTGCGCATAAGCAGTTGCCAAAGCAAAACCAATTCCATAAGAAGCACCGGTTACGAGTGCTACTTTGCCTTCTAATGAAAAGTTTACCATAAATTTATTTACTTAGGTTTAATAATTACTTGTTTCTTAATTACGATTCAGATTCGCGGTTTACTCAACGTTACTTCAGGTCGGTAATCAAAGAGAAGTCCTGATCTCCATAGTCAAGGTTCTCGCCACCCATACCCCAGATGAAAGTATAGTTGTGAGTAGCGGCAGCAGAGTGGATGGACCATTCGGGAGACAACACAGCCTGGTCGCCCTTCATCCATATGTGGCGGGTTTCGTCAACTTCGCCCATGAAGTGGCAAACAGCCTGGTCGGCGGGCACTTCAAAGTAGAAGTATGCTTCCATACGGCGACTGTGAACGTGTGCCGGCATTGTATTCCATACGCTGCCCGGAGCAAGTTCCGTCATACCCATCTGCAACTGGCAGGTAGGCAATACCTGATTTACCAGCATCTTATTTATATTACGGTGATTGGAGCCTTCCAGACTACCCATTTCGGCGACTACAGCATCAGCTTTGGTCACTTTCTTGTCAGGATAGTTGCGGTGAGCGGTCAGAGAGTTGAAGTAGAACTTGGCAGGATTCTTTTCGTCCTTGCTTTCAAAAGTCACTTCACGGTCGCCCGACCCCAGATAGAGAGCTTCTTTAAAATCCAATTCGAACACAGCGTCTCCAGCTTTCACTACGCCAGGACCACCTACATTATAAATACCCATTTCACGACGGGTCAGGAAATAAGGAGCTTTCAACGGGTCGATAGCTTCCAGTTTCAACACTTCGCCCACGGGCATTGCACCACCCACAACCATACGGTCGTACATGGAATATACCATATTTACTTCGTTAGCAGAGAAAACCTTTTCGATAAGAAAATCACGACGGATGCGTTTGGTATCATAACTTTTTGCATCTTCGGGATGCGCTGCATAGCGAATTTCATAGTTCGTTTTCATAATCCTATTACGTTTTAAAGTTTATAATAATCGGTTATTGGCATACTTCGTTTACGTACACGATGCAAATGTAGCAAAAGAAAACGTAGAAACATTGCGTTTTTGTCCCAATTATGTAGTATTATCGTTCAAATGGGCGAAATAATAAGATTAATTCACATTTATAGGATTTCCCGGCATAATAAAAGCCGGAATACTTAGTTTGGGTTTCTCAATGTAGTATATTTATTCCTGACGGTAAGTACCTATATGGAAAAAGCCCCGAAAGATTTCTCTTTCAGGGCTTTCTTCTTGTTGTCCTACCAAGATTCGAACTTAGACAAACAGAACCAAAAACTGTTGTGCTACCATTACACCATAGGACAAACTCAATGTGCTTTCTGTTAAAAAGCGGTGCAAAGATAGAATTATGCCCCGAAATATCCAAATATTCCGAGGCATTTTTTCATATTTGCTATTAATTAGCTGTTTATTTAGCTATAATCAGGTAGTAATTCTTCTTTCCGCGCTGCACAAGCAGGTACTTTTCGTCCAAAAGGTCAGCAGAGGTAATCACCTGGTCAAAGGCTTCCAGCTTCTCTTTGTTGAGAGAAACGCCACCGCCTTGCACCAGTTTACGCATCTCGCCTTTAGAAGCGAAGACAGCCGCATTTTCAGTAAACAAGTCAACAGCTTTCACGCCGGCAGCTACAGCATCCTTAGACACTTCGAACTGGGGAACACCTTCGAATACAGCCAACAGGGTATCTTCATCCAATTTCTTCAAAGCATCGGAAGTGGCATTGCCGAACAGG
>CAMTFK010000117.1 GCA_947071285.1 uncultured Bacteroides sp.
CTATTCCCTGATTGTCAACGAAATTAACAGTATTTTATTACCTATAAAGTAACGGTTCAAAAACGGCGAGGATTAACAATTGAACTTTTATTATTCTTTATTTTTTAAATTTATAAATTTAAAGTTTTTTATTATGAACAAAAAATTTCTAAGTGCAATCCTGTTTGGAGCTTTAATGGTAGGCTTTACAGGAACGTTTACGTCTTGCAAGGACTACGATGACGACATTAGTAACTTGCAGGGGCAGATTGATGCCAACAAAACGGCCATTGATAAAATCAATGCCTTAGTTAACGGCGGCTCTGTTATTACTGGCGTTACTAAGACGGATAAAGGCGTCACTGTAACATTAAGTAATAACACTTCTTTTGAACTGACCAATGGAGAGAATGGTACTGCCGGTTCTGTTGTAGAAATTGGTGAGAATGGAAATTGGTGGATTGACGGTAAAGATACTGGTAAACCATCTAAGGGTGACTCTACCTCTGGAACAAATGCACCTACCATTTATTATGAACCGGGTACAACTGGTGCTGAAGATGGTTTCTGGATTAAGGTGACTATTGCTGATGGAAAAACAACAAGAGAAAACACAAACTCTTCTTGGGTAACTAAAAGCACAATCACTGTAGCTGAAACAGATAGCCAATACATCATTAAAGGACTGAAAGATGCTAGCGGTAAGGAATATGGCGATTTAGCTTTAAATAAATATTCTGCTTTGTTTGTATCTTCATTAACTTATATTCCTTCTGTAAAGAGTGATGAATTGGGAGATATCGTATTCTTACCTGTTATCGGTACTGATTACAACTCTACCAAAAGCGCAGCTGTTTATGAATACAACTTGGCCAACACAAAATTCGCAACAACTTTGGTTGACGGTTGGGCAAACTTCGACTATCAAGTAAATCCGGGTTCTGTAGATCCGAGCAACTATGAAGTTGTAGGATTTACAATGCAGAGTACTTGGTACAAAGCAATGACTAGAGCTGCTGCTACTACATTGAACTTGGGTGAGATTATTCCAAGTAAGACTGGTGCTTTGACTGTAAAAGCTAATGCAAAAGACTTTGCTTTGTATTCTACAGCAGTTCAATCAGCATGGAATACTCCATATCCATATGCTAATGTTCCTGCTGGTACTAGCAAACATGACTTCAATAACCCTGCAGGTGTAGTTGAGGAATCTCCTTATAGTGATGATATTCTGGCTGCAAACACTGCATCTCTTCGTGTTTCTAACAAGAATGAAGATGAAGCTAATATTGATGGTAGTTCTGTTGATGCTCCCTATGTAGCTGTTGCCAGAATGGTTGTTCCTCAGGAAGAAACAGCTATTGCTTTGAATGTTACTAAGTCATATATCGTAACTCCGGAAGCTGATAGAACTGCTGCTGGTCAAAAGACATTGGACATTCCTAATTTGAAAGAATTGTCTCAGATGTATACTAAAGCAGAAGCTAATGTACAATCTTATTTAGCAAATATACCTGTTCTTTTGGATGTTCCTTTTGCTGGTACTACTGACTTGAATGAATATGTAGAGGGTATCGCTCGTGTATTCATGACATCTACTGGATTCACTTCAAAGAGAAGTCAATATCTACTGAATGAGGATTTGAACTTTGATGCTCCTACTTTCAAATTTACTTTAGAAAGCTTCAAACAAGCAGAAGTTGACCAGACTACCAGATACTTGAAACTGGAAGATGGTGTAGTTTCATTCGACCAAGAAATAACTGCAGCCATCAATCGCGAACCGGTTGTTAAAGTTCAGATGTATATCGGCACAACTTTGGTTATGACTAAGTTGTTGAAGATGAAAGTTATTAATATGGTTCAGGGTACATTGAATTATCCGACATATGACTTGGGTACTAAGACTTTAGGATGTCAACCGTTAGTAGGTATAGCAGATAGAGACTATTACACATACGACTGGAATATTACATACGATCCGGCTAATGAGGTCGTTGATAATAAACTTGCCTTTGATTTTGATCCAGTATTTAATAAATTAGGTATGAGCAAAGAGCAATTCGTTAATACGTATAGCTATGCATCTGCTCCGAAGTTTACAAAAGATGGAGTTGTTTATACTGGAACAAATATTGGTGTTAATACTTTGTGGATTAATGGTTCTGCGACATCTCAGAATAATTATGTATATTACGCATTAGACAACACATTGCTTCCTGGCACATATGAAATTGAATTGCATATGACCACTAATAGTGAAACTGTTGCTTATAAGGATGTTTATGTAACTGCTAAGGTTGTTATCGTATTGCCGACTATTACTGCACCGCGTACCACAATTTATTGGTCAAATGAGAATACGGCCGAATTGAATGTAAATGCTCCTGAAACAGGTTATACTCCTAATGAATGTATCTTCAAGTCTGAGTTGAACTCATTGTTCAAGACTACGAACAAGGTTCTTGATTTGACATTCAACCCGGCTGCACCGACTGCAGGTGACTATGACTGTGTACAGACTAAGTACAGATTTACTGCTGATACTAAGGTTCTGAAAGCTGATGGTTCAAGTGCTGGCGCTGTAACCTTCGACAAGGCAACTGATGATCGTCTGGTTGTATTGGTTGGCGGTGTAGAAGTTGCTAAACTTAGTGCTCCGACAGCAACTGGTCAGACTATTGAGTTGGTTGAAAATGCAACAGTGAAATCATTACTGAGCACTGGTGCACTGAAGATTACTAACCTTAACCTGATTGCAGTAGGCTTGTCTGAAGATATCTTGGTTAAGAAGTTTGATGTAAACTTCTCAAGACCATTGACTTTGGCTGAAGCTGCTGTTAAGAGTTTCAAGGATGCTCAAGATATGGGTGATGACTTGAAGTTGACTGATATCATTGCTTTGACTGACTGGAGAAATAAAGCTGTTGTAATTGATGGTGCTAAAACTACTAATCTGGAAGAGTTCTACGCCGTTGAATACTTCTCACCTGCAATGTTTGTCAACACTAATGGTTTGCTGGATAACAGTAAGATCTATACTAACTTGAAGAAGAATGCCGCAGGTGACTATGCACCGGATAACTCGATTACAACTTTGGCTCAGGCTATGACAAACAAGGTTATGCTTCCTGATTATACCAAGTTGACCGTTAAGGGTACTACTACTGCTGCTTCTTCAACAGACAGTGATTGGGTATTGAACTATAAGACTAACATGTCTACTTTGCTGGAAACTTACTACATGTGGGTTCCTGTAACCGTAAGCTATAAGTGGGGTACAGTAACTGGATATGTTAAGATTGCAGTTGACCCGGTTAACTAATTGAAACTTGAACTCCTTAAACTACAGTCCGTAAAAAGACTGTAGTTTACATGGATGTTAAATCAATAATCTAAATGAAATGTGCCTTTCGGGGCACATTTCTTATTTAATAGCACAACTACTCTGTGAAGAATAGTCCTTTTTCACCATCGTGAAAAGTAAAATGTTGTTGTGTGAGGCTGTCCCCAGTGGAGGGTAGCCTCACTCTTTTTCTGCCACCTTGTCTCTTATCTTGCCATTCTTACCGTTTCCTGCCATTCTTTCTTCTTATGCCCCTTGTCTGATCTTCTTATTTTTGATATAGATCAAGAAATATGTTATAAAACATACTTTTTTATCTATTATCACTTGTTGTCTTGAACAAAGGTCTTATTTTTGTGTTGTAAAACATGTAATCAATAGGATAACAAGTTTTTTAAGGAGGATAACAAAATGAAGATGTTAAAGAAAATTTTTAAGCACATCAGCGAGGCTGATAAACATGTATGGGGTTACTCAACGATTTATTAAACCCCTTTTTTATTGTGTGTATTTAGATTTTAGTTTTTAGGTATTAGTTTAATTTTTAAGGTTATGAAAAAAAAGATTTTTAAAACATGGAGAAACATTCTCGCCGAAGTAGGTCGGAACGAGATGTTAATGATGGGGTATACCCTAAAGAAGTAAGAAAGCATTTTAACTAGACTTTATGGAGCGAGGAGTACGTCCCGAAACGTATTCCTCGCTCTTTTTATATCCTCCTGAAAGTTTTTTTATATAAAAAACAGCATTTGTTTAAACTTTATTCCTTTCCTTTGTTGTTAGTACAAAGACTAACAGAATAGTATCCATGGAAAGAATTCGAAGAATTTGTAGTTTAGTGCTGCTGGCGGCATTCTTGGGCTGTATGCCCGTGCTGCATGCGCAGTCGTTTGATAAGTTGTGGAAACAAGTGGAGCAGGCACAACAGAAGAGCCTGCCACAAACCGTAATTAAACTGACGGATGAGATATTCCGGAAAGGGGAGAAAGAAAAAAATACCCCGCAGATGTTGAAAGCCTATATGTGCCGGAGGGCTAATCAGGATATGTTGACGCCTGATAGTTTCTATGTCAATCTGCAAGGATTAGAGCAATGGGCTAAGTTGGAAGAGAATACAGTTAGCCGTGCCGTGCTCAATTCGCTGGTAGCTAATATCTATGCCGATTATGCGGCCGATAACCGTTGGGAATTACGAAAACGTACTTCGCTCGATTTGGAAGGAGATGCCTTGCCGAAGGACATCCGCGAGTGGAGCGGTAACTTGTTTATGCAACAAGTTATAAAATATACCGGTGAGGCTCTGAAAGACTCGGTTGAACTGCTGAAAACGTCCTCACGCAGTTATGTTCCTTTTGTAGTTTTGGGAGATGCAAGTGAGTATTATCACCATGATATGTATCATTTGCTGGCATCGCGATCCATTGAAGCTTTGCAAAACGTGTCGGACTTTGATGCGGATACGCTTGTGAAAAGTAAAATCATGGACATTTACGGGCAGATGATTAATACCTACCGGAAGATGCCGGACCGGGAGGATGCAACCGTGTTGACCATGTTGGATTACATGAAGTGGCGCAATCAGAGAGAAGATGCATTGTTTCGTCCCCGTTCTTTAAAAGAAGGAGAGAGTGATGCTCCGAACCAATACCTGCGTGCGCTGGATCGCATTATTAAAGATTATGCCAAGCGTGGTGTTTGTGCGGAAGCTTATCTGGCTAAGGCGCGTTACTATCGCAATGAACAAGAAAATCAGAAAGCTTTGCAACTTTGTGATGAGGCTATCAGCCTGTATCCCGATTACAAACGCATCTCGGCGTTGCGTGATTTGAAGGAAAGTATCTTGCAACCCCAGCTGACCTTGAATACAAATAAAATTATGTATCCCGGTGATTCCTTGTCATTGCGAGTTACTCATAAGAATCTGGATGGTTTTACGGTCAATCTGTATCGTACTACTCTCATGGAATCTGTTGCTGACATTCCGGAGATTAATTCTGATTTCTATAAAAAATATACCCGTAAAGTAAAGACGGAGCATTTGCCTTTGTCGCGTTCGAAAGACTATCAGTTGACTACCAGCACGTGCCGCATTTTGCTGCCTGATGAACCGGGTATCTATGTATTGCAGATTGTTCCTGATGCTAAAGAAGGGAAGAGTTCGGAAAATCTTATTTATCTTACCCGGTTTAAGGTGCTGACGATGGCCCTGCCCGGAAATAATAATGAAGTAGTGGTGCTGGATGCCGAAACCGGTAATCCTGTTGCTGATGCCGAAGTCATTTTCTATTCGACCTATTATATAGGAAAGAATAATAAAGAAGTGGAACGAAAGACAACGGATGCATCCGGCAAAGTGACATATAAGTCAGATTCAAAAATTCGTTCTTTGGCTGCCAGAAAGGGAGCAGATCGATCAATGCCTCTTCAACGTGCATCTTCCGGTTCTTTTGTGAACTGGGGAGATGGTACTGAAAAATCGGTTAATAATCTGAAATTACTGACCGACCGTTCTTTGTATCGTCCCGGACAAACCGTTTATGTAAAAGGTATAGCTTATACTCAAAAGGGTGATACGGCTGACGTTATTCCGAATATGGTTTATGGAGTGGTGCTTCGTGATGTAAATCGCAGGGAGATTTCCCGGAAAGAATTGCGTACCAACGAGTTTGGTTCATTTACAACTGAATTTATGCTTCCTGCAGCCTGTCTGAATGGAAACTATACTATAGAAGCTTTCCGTGGCGAGAGCGAAGGTTGGGCGAACATACAAGTAGAGGAATATAAACGCCCGACCTTTGATATTGTATTTGATTCTCAGAAGGCATCCTATCAGGTAGGAGACAGTGTACAGGTGAAAGGTAAGGCAAGTTCATTTAGCGGTGTGCCTTTGCAGGGACTGGAATTGAACTATACAGTTACCCGGAATATTTATTCATGGTGGCGGGGATATGGAAATGTGGGAACGCCTATCGCATCCGGTAACGTAACCATAGGCGATGATGGAGATTTCATCATTCCTGTCCGCCTGAAAGATGATGAGAATGAAGATAATAAGAATATGTATTATACCTACCGGATAGAAGCGACCGTCACGAACCAGGCCGGTGAAACGCAAACAGCCGTAACATCATTGGCGGCAGGAAGTCGTTCGGTGGTTCTCTCTGTTGATGACGAAGACCGTATCTGCAAGGATGACAGTATTCGCCTTACTTTCTATGCGAAGAATCTTAATGGAGAACCGATATCTCTGAAAGGGGATTATCGACTGGTGCAGGTAGTGAACGGAGATTCATTGGTGCGTATCAATGGCACTTTTGAATCTAATGTAGCAACTCTGTTGCCGGAATGGAAGAATTTGCCTTCCGGTACATATGAATTGCAACTGAAAGCTAAAGACGATCAGGGCAGAAACGTAGACTTTGAAAAGGAAATCATACTTTTCTCTTATGATGATAATCGTCCTGTGGTGAAGTCCGACGTTTGGTTCTATGTCCGCAATGACGAGTTTAATGCCGGACATCCGGCGCAGTTCTGTTTTGGAACTTCTTATAAGGATGCTTATGTGATGCTGGATATATTCAGTGGTAAACAGCGTTTGGAAAGCAAGATACTTCAGTTGTCCGACTCCATTGTTCGTTTCGATGTTCCTTATCTGGATGCATATGGTGATGGAATAGAATATCTCTTCACTTTCGTCAAAGACGGCAATGTTTACTCGAAATCCGTAATCTTAAGAAAACGTTTGCCGGACAAGAAGCTGATAATGAAATGGGATGTTTTCCGTGACAAGCTACGTCCCGGACAGGAAGAAGAATGGCGTTTGACAATAAAGACTCCGCAAGGTACTCCGGCTGCTGCCGAAATGCTTGCTACCATGTATGATGCCTCTCTGGATAAGATATATCCTAATCGGCAGAGCTTCTTTGTAGATTATTCCCGTTATATACCCAGTATCAGTTGGCGTGAAGGATATGCGAACTGGTTGTATTACTCCTGTACTTTCCCGATGAAGAATTGGAAAGTGCCTATGATGATATATGACCGTTTCTATGATACTCAAGCGGCGCTTACAGAGGCAGTAGTGATGGGATATGGAGTTGCACCGAAATCTGTTTTGACAGGTTCTGTACGAGGAATGGCAACTGTTCAGAGCAGGGCTATGGCAAAGAACTCGGCAGATATGGTTGTTGCGGATGACGACGCGGATATTGAGGAACATGCGATTTTTGAAAAAGCAATGGAAGCACCTGAAATGGCTACAGGCGGAGCTTCCACAGTTGAACTTCGCACTAACTTTGCCGAAACAGCGTTCTTCTATCCACAACTGCGCACCAATGAACAAGGTGAGATTTCTTTCTCCTTCACTATGCCGCAAAGCCTGACGCGCTGGAATTTCCGTGGATATTCCCATACGAAAGGTATGCTCACGGGCACGCTGGATGCTTCGGCAGTTACGTCTAAGGAATTTATGTTGTCTCCCAACATGCCGCGTTTCGTGCGGGTAGGGGATAAGACGAGTATTGCCGCAACCATAACTAACCTGACAGGCAAGGCTTTGAAAGGAACTACTAAATTCATCCTCTTCGACCCGATGACAGAGAAAGTGATTTCCACACAGAGCCAACCTTTCACTGTGGAAGCAGGAAAGACCGTTCCTGTTACTTTCCGCTTTACCGTGACAGATAAGTACGACTTTTTAGGTGTCCGCATGATTGCCGATGGCGGCACATTCAGTGATGGTGAGCAACACTTGTTGCCCGTGTTGAGCAACAAGGAATATATTACCGAAACCCTTGCCATGCCGATACGTGGTGAAGAAACCCGTACCTTCTCTCTGGACAGCCTGTTCAATTACAACAGTCGTACGGCTACCGACCGTCGACTGACAGTAGAGTTCACCGGTAATCCTGCCTGGTATGCCGTTCAGGCATTGCCTACGTTGAGCCAGCCTCGCACAGACAATGCTACAGCCTGGGCTGCCGCTTATTATGCAAATTCCCTTGCCTCTTATATCGCCAACAGTCAGCCGCGCATCAAAGCCGTATTCGATAGCTGGCGTATGCAGGGGGGCAAGAAAGAAACTTTCCTCAGCCAGTTGCAGAAGAACCAGGATGTGAAGAATATCCTTCTTGAAGAAAGTCCGTGGCTGATGGAAGCCACTACAGAAGCTGAACAACAGGCACGTATCGCTACCTTGTTCGATCTTAATAATCTGGCAAACGGAAATATAACCGCTCTTACCAAATTGAAGGAATTGCAAGAGTCAAACGGTGCCTGGAGTTGGTACAAAGGTATGCCCGGCAGCCGTAGCATGACGGGGTACATAACCGAACTTCTCGTCCGCCTGCCTTTGCTCACCGGAGCCAAGAATTCCAATGATGCCTTTTCCATGCAGCAGAATGCTTTCAACTATCTGCATCAGCAGGCATTGGAAGAATACAATAATATCCGTAAAGCTGAAAAGAATGGTGCCAAGATAAGTGCCCTCTCATACCCGGCTATGCAATATCTCTATCTGATAGCTATCTCCGGTGAGAAAGTTCCCGCTGCCAATGAAGCAGCTTACCGCTACTTCCTTTCTATGGTCGGCAAGAACCTGAATTCAAATGCAATGGGCATCAAGGCACAGTCCGCCGTCATTCTGCAAAAAGCAGGCCGTGCGTCCGAAGCTAATCAATTCATCGCCTCCATCAAAGAGCATCTGGTGCAGACAAATGAGCGGGGTGCTTACTTTGCTTTCAATGAAAAGCCTTTCCTTTGGGGAACTCAACCGATTTCCGTTCATGTGGAGGTAATGGAAGCTCTGCGGATGGCAGGTGGCAACGATGCATTGGTAGAAGAAATGAAACTCTGGTTGCTGAAGCAGAAACAAACTACAAACTGGAATTCGTCCGTGGCAACAGCCGATGCCATTTATGCATTGCTCTGCCAGGGTAGCGATCTGTTGGTATCCCGTGGTGATGTACGCATTGTGCTTGGTAATAAAGTATTGGAAACATATAGTCCTGCCAAGACTACTGTTCCCGGTTTGGGATATATTAAGGAGAGCTTTGCACAAGGCAGCCCTGAATTGCGTGCCAAGTCCATTACGGTAGAAAAACGGGATGCAGGCGTTGCATGGGGTGCAGTCTATGCACAATATTTATCTCCGATTTCCGACGTGAAACAACAGGGAGGCGAGTTGGCTGTTGAAAAGAAACTCTACGTAGAGCGCACCTTGCCAGGCGGAAAGACCGAATTGCAACCGATTACTGCTTCCACCCGTCTGAATGTAGGTGATAAAGTCGTTTCCCGTCTGACGATACGCCTCGACCGTGCTATGGACTTCGTTCAGTTGAAAGACCAACGCGGAGCTTGCTTCGAACCGATGAATTCCATCTCCGGTTATCGCTGGAATAGCGGAACAGGTTATTATGTGGAGATAGAAGACGCTTCCACTAATTTCTTCTTCGACAGTTTGAGTAAAGGCGTATATGTGCTGGAATACAGCTATCGCGTCAGCCGCAGCGGTCAGTATGAAGCCGGACTGGCTACTATACAATGTGCTTATGCACCGGAATATGCCGCTCATTCGGCATCCATGAAAGTCGATGTAGAATAGTATTGCATACAGAGACATAGCAGCGCGGGGTTCTTTTCAAAATATGAAAAGAACCCCGCGTATCTGTATATAATACAAGAAATTTTAAAACAGCCTTTTAGGAACTCTCATTTAAAACACCTACTTTTGTGCATCCTAAAAAAGAGAAACGAATGAAACGAACCCTGATATGTATATATGCGCTTGCTGCCACAGCACTTACCGCTATGGCGCAACCGCGTTTTTCGTCCAATAAAGAAACACATAGCTTCGGACAGATAGAATGGAAACATCCCGTCAGCGTGCAGTATGTCATCACCAACACGGGCGACCAGCCTCTGGTGCTTACGGACGTGGACCCTTCCTGTGCCTGTTCCGTAGCCCAATGGACGCAGACGCCCATTGCCCCCGGTGATAAAGGTACTATCACTGTGGACTTTGATGCGAAAGCATTGGGACACTTTGACAAGTCCGTAGCCGTTTACACGAATGCAGAGCCTAATCTGGCTTACCTGCACTTCACGGGTGAGGTGGTGCGTGAGATAAAAGACTTTACGAATGCCTATCCTTATCTTATCGGCCAGATACGTATCGATAAGAACGAAATAGATTTCCCTGATACCCACCGTGGTGAAAAACCTGTGATACGTATCGGTGTAGTGAACCAGTCGGAGCGTTCATATGAACCCGTGCTGATGCATCTGCCTTCTTATCTGGACATGGAGGTAGAACCCAATGTGCTTCAAAAAGGTGAGAGAGGTCTCATCACCTTGACTCTTAACACTGAGAAACTGACAGACCTCGGATTGACTCAATCGTCCGTTTATCTTTCCCGTTTCACTGGTGATAAGGTGAGTGACGAAAACGAAATACCGCTTTCTGCCATCCTATTACCCGACTTTTCCGGTCTTACTGCTTCAGATATGGCTAATGCTCCCGTTATCCGTCTTTCGGAAACAGATATAGACCTGAGTGCTTTGCTGGCAAAGAAGAATAAGGTGAAACATGATATACAACTCACCAATGCCGGACGTTCTCCGTTGCAAATCAGTAAATTGCAAGTATTCAATCCTGCCTTAGGCGTAGGTTTGAAGAAGAGCGTGTTGCAGCCGGGCGAAACTACCCGTTTGCGTGTGACGGTGGATAAGAGGAACATCGCCAAGAAGAAACGCCACCTGCGCATTCTGATGATAACAAACGACCCTATGCAACCGAAGGTGGAGATTAATATCAAAGCCAAGTAATTTCCTAATTTTCATTCTTTAATTATTCATTCCTTAATTTGCCCCGTCATGGAACATCCTGAAAACAATGAATCCTATAAAGGACTGGTTGTCAATGCAGGCATTGAGCAACCTTCATCTGTCAATCCCTATCGTCGTCTGAAACCTAAGAAACGTCAGCTTTCCGTAGCAGAGTTTGTGGAAGGTATCATAAAAGGGGATGTAACCATTCTGAGCCAGGCGGTGACTCTGGTGGAAAGTGTGAAACCGGAGCATCAGGCAGTGGCGCAAGAAGTTATTGAGAAGTGTCTGCCTTATTCGGGAAATTCTGTCCGTGTGGGCATCAGTGGTGTGCCGGGAGCGGGAAAGAGTACTTCCATCGATGTTTTCGGTCTGCATGTATTAGAGAAATATGCCGGTAAACTGGCAGTACTTGCCATCGACCCCAGTAGCGAACGTAGCAAAGGCAGTATCTTGGGGGATAAGACGCGTATGGAGCAGCTTTCCGTTCATCCCAGTTCTTTCATTCGCCCCAGCCCATCGGCGGGCTCTCTTGGTGGTGTGGCCCGCAAGACGCGTGAGACGATTATTCTTTGTGAGGCTGCAGGCTTCGATAAGATATTTGTAGAGACAGTAGGTGTAGGACAAAGCGAGACGGCTGTACACTCTATGGTCGATTTCTTCCTGCTTATTCAGTTGGCCGGTACGGGCGATGAACTCCAAGGCATCAAACGCGGCATAATGGAGATGGCGGACGGTATCGTTATCAATAAGGCTGACGGTGA
Organism: uncultured Bacteroides sp.; assembly: GCA_947071285.1. Lineage (GTDB taxonomy): Bacteria > Bacteroidota > Bacteroidia > Bacteroidales > Bacteroidaceae > Bacteroides. Next base: position 11,914 of record CAMTFK010000117.1, read on the forward strand.
CAATCTGGATCGTGCCAAGTTGGCTGCAACGCAATTCCGCAATGCATTGCATCTGTTCCCTGCTCCCGAATCAGGATGGACGCCGCAGGTGATGACCTATTCCGGTTTCTATAACTTGGGTGTGAAGGAAATCTGGGATATGATTTACGAGTACATCGCTTTTGTGAAAGATAATGGTTACTTTGAGTACCGCCGTAATGAGCAAAGCAAATATTGGATGTACGAAAGCATCAACGAACGTTTGCGCGATAGTTTCTATCATAATCCTGCTATAGAGGCGATGTTGGCAGAGAAAGAACAACAAGTCCTGCAAGGCAAGCTCACCTCCTTTGTGGCAGCGAAAAGTCTTCTTGATACGTATTTCGGAGAGCTGAAAAAATAGTGATTAGCGGTTAGTGATTAGTGATTAGTACCCTGCGGCATCATAGCGCAGCCTACTAATCACTAATCACCAACCGCTAATCACTCTATCTCACACCTCTTTCCCAGCCTTTTCAAAGTCTGCCTTCGACTTACTCTTTGTCACAATATACACTCCAAGGAACACCAAGGCAATAGCAGCTCCTTTTTCCCATCCGAATACTCCCAGCCCCATGATGATGGCAGCAATGGAAGCTACGATAGGTTGCATATAATTGTACATGCTTACCACTGTCGGGCGCATCAGCCTTTGGGCAGTCATAATAAAGATGTAAGCAAGGAAACTACCTCCCACTACTACATATCCCACTTGCACGAATGCAGCCGTAGAGATTTCCGCCCACTGAATACTTGCCACATCATGATAAGAGAACGGGATATAGCACATGGACGCATACACGAACATCCACTTATTCAGCGTGACAGGTGAATATTTCTGCGACAAGCCCTTGAATACGGTCAGATAAATGGAGAAGCTGATTTGTGCAACCAAGCAGAGTAAATCCCCGATGATACTGCTGTTGCCACCACCTGCGGTGTGGCTGCTCATAATAAGTATCAAAGCTCCCATGGCACCCACAAAGATGCCCAACACTTTCAGATTGGTAACCGGCTCTTTCAGATAGATAGCCGCTATTATCATGGTTACAATGGGCAGCGTTGTCGTCACGATGGATGCATCAATGGGCGAAGTCATTGAAAGTCCGAAGATATAAACCCCTTGATTGAATACCAGTGCAAAAAGTGATGCGAAGAATATTTTCAGCATATCCCGGTGATCTACATGTTCGCGTTTGCAGAAAGCCGACAATAGCCAGAAACAGGCCGCTGCGCCCACCATACGGAACGTAGTTACCGACAAGGCCGAAAACTCCATAAGTGCAGATTTGCCGATAGGAGCCATTAGTCCCCATAAAATATTGGCAGTCAGGGCGAATATGTGCCCTTGTACATTCTTGTTCATACTCTTTTCGCTTTTGAGGATGCAAAA
>CAMTFK010000118.1 GCA_947071285.1 uncultured Bacteroides sp.
GTTTAATTGGTAGATTGATTAATTTTTCTCCGGATTTATGGGGAAAGATATATATTAAAGATACTAACAAATCTTATATATGGGAAAGATGACTTTAAAACTTTATGCGGTTTTGTTTTTAGGTCTTTTCAGTATGGGAGCCAAATGTCAGGAAATGGCTCTGAAAAGTAATTTACTATATGATGCTTTTGCTACGCTTAATGCGGGAGTGGAAGTGAAACTTTCGGGTAGATGGACGTTAGATGTCTCTGCCAATTATAATGGCTGGACACTCTCACACGACCGTAAGTGGAAACACTGGCTTTTACAACCTGAAGCACGCTACTGGTTTTGTGATAGCTTCGCAGGACACTTTGTGGGAGCACATGTCCTTGCGGGCCAATACAACGTGGGTAATTTAGATAACAACATTTCTTTTTTGGGTTCCGATCTTTCCAAGCTTTCCGACAAGCGGTATCAGGGCTGGTTTGCAGGTCTCGGATTGGTGTACGGTCATGCGTGGATACTTAATAAACACTGGAATTTGGAAGCTTTATTCGGATTCGGCTGGGTATACACTCGTTACGATGCCTATCCCTGTGCTCATTGCGGAACAAAAGTGGTCGAAGATAAGCCACACAACTACGTAGGTCCCACGAAGGCGGCAATCAATCTGGTATACACATTTTAATTCTTTAGGTAGTTATGGATGCAAGATGCAGAATAATGGTTAGAATACTAATTTGTACGCTGTTGCCTCTATTTATGGCAACGGAACTGAAAGGCCAATCGCTGATGGATGGGCAGATGGAGGTACGGAATCTGGCAGTGTCTCAGCAAGAAGGAAAACTGTTTATCTCAATGGATCTTGATGTGTCAGCACTGAAGGTGAGTAGTAACCGTGAAGTAATGTTCACCCCTTCGCTCAACAAGGGCGAGCACCGGTTGGAATTGCCGTCGGTGATGGTGGCGGGGCGAAACCGCTATTACCACCACCTACGAAACGAGTCTATCGTGAATCCCGACAAACTATATCGTAACGGCGAACAGGCACTGATTGAATATCGCATGGTGGTGCCCTATGAGAGATGGATGAGAAGCGCCTCGCTGGATGTCTCGAATGTGATTAACGGATGTTGTGGAGCTCCGATTCAGAACGACATCGCACTGTTGCAAACCATTCTACCTGAAAAGAATACGATGGCTTTCTTCCCCGAATACGTCTACATAAGTCCGAAGGCCGAACCGAAAATTAATCAGATAGAGGGCTCGGCTTACATCGACTTCCCTGTGAATCGCACGGAGATGTATCCCGAATACCGCCACAACCCGCAGGAACTGAAGAAGATACTGGCCACGATAGACGCGGTAAAGAACGATACCGACACCCGCATCTTGGGTATCAGCATCAAGGGATACGCATCCCCCGAAGGATTATACGCAAACAATGTGCGTTTGGCCAAGGGACGTACGGCCACACTGAAAGAATACGTACGCAGGCAATACCACTTCCCTGATTCTTTGTTCACTACTGCTTACGAACCGGAAGACTGGGAGGGGCTGAGGCGTTTTGTGGAAAGTTCAAATCTTATCAATCGCGAAGGTATCCTCCACTTGATAGATAGCGATATGGAACCGGACGCCAAAGACCGAAAGATAAAGACTGCCTACCGTCATGACTACGACTATTTGCTTCGTGAAGTCTATCCCAGTCTTCGTCATTCCGACTATGTGGTGCGTTATGAGGTGTGTGCTTACACTGACCCGGAAGAAATCAGACGCTTGTTGCGGACGCAACCGCAAAAGTTGAGTTTGCAGGAGATGTATCTGGTGGCACAGAACATGGAGGCGGGTAGCGAGGAGTATAATGAAACCTTTGAAATAGCTGTGCGCATGTTTCCTGATGACGCTACCGCCAATCTGAATGCAGCCAACACAGCTATGCGCTTGGGTAATTTGCAAGGTGCCGAAAAATATCTGGCTAAAGCAGGCAATACGCCCGAAGCGTCCTATGCCCGTGGCATACATGCTGCTCTGTCCGGCAATTACGAAGCTGCCGAAGCATTATTGAAAGAGGCAGAGAGAAAAGGATTGGAGTTGGAGGCCAGGGAGATGCTGCGACGTGTGGCGGAAGTCAGAAAGGGAATGGAGTGATGGAATGCGACAAGAAAAATAGAATAAACTGAATATATAGAACATTTAATTTGATTACGCTATGAAAAAGAAATTTTGGAGCAATTTTTTCATGGGAATCCTTGCAATAGGAGTTATTGTAGGATGTAGCAACGATGAACTGGAGGGGAACGGAACAATTCCCGATGCATCGAAAGATGCGGTGTATATGAATGTGCAAGTGCAACTGCCGGTGGCCGGTACAGGTACGCGCAGTGAGACTAAACCTGAAGGAGGTTCAACGGATGGCGTTGAAGTTGGAAAGGAAAATGAAAATAAAGTAGTACGTGTTCTGCTGGTGTTGGCTGATAAAGACAATAATATCATTAGCTATGGTCTTAATGAAGAAAAGAACTTGATTGTAAGTGGTACAACGGCCAAATCTACTCATAAAATTGATAAAACGACATTGGCTAATTATTATAATACAAAAGGCACTGATGGAGTGTTATCAGATAATGAAATCAAGGTATATGTTTTTTGTAATCCGACGAAGAATCTGATAAATATCTTTGGACAAAAAAGTCTTGGAACAAAGTGGGTTGATGAAATGGCGGAAATAACAGAAGCTCCATCAGGAGCTTGTAGCGGAAATGACGGCAATGCTATTTGGGGAGGTGAAGAACATAAGAACGGTTTCTTGATGTCTACTGCCAACTCCACAGACATAGATAAGAAAATTCCTAAAGATATTAAGGCATGGGACATATATACTGAACCCACTAAGGCGTTTGATTTATCGGGCAAGAACATAGCTTCTGATAGTGATGGAGATATAGACAATAAGGGGACTATCAAAGTGGAACGTTCTGTAGCTCGTTTTGACTTTAAGGATGGAAGTAACGGAAATAACACGTATGATGTGGTAATTGAGAAAAATGTACCTATTATCCAAATCCGGTTGGAAAGAATGGGGTTGGTTAATATGAGCAAAAAATTCTTTTACTTACGTCGCGTATCTGATGACGGACTTAAAAAAAGTGAGAATAATGGTTTTGAGCTTTGCGGAACTGAAGTTACAGATAATTATGTAGTAGATACGGATGCAGACGAGAAAATAGGAGCTATGAGTAGCTTTGATTTTGGCGGGCATTTTAATTTCTGTTTGGGACATGGTAGGGGTGAGAATTGGACTATTGATGGGGAGGCACGCACTCAATGGTACAATGCATCAATATTGGAAGTGATTGGGAATCCTAGTGATGAGTGGAAAAACAAGGAATATCATATTTGGCGTTATGTAACCGAAAATACAATTCCTAAAGCTGTCGACGGACAAGTTTCCCAGAGAAACGGTATTTCCACAGGCATTGTGTTCAAAGGCAAGATGATAGCAACGGAGGATGCTGAGCCGGGTTTGAAAAAAGCAATAAATGAGGCTACAGGTAACTCTAGTGATGATCCGATTTTATATGCACATGGTGGTAACTTGTTTGTTAGCTGGACTGAGGTTCGTAAATATGCGATAAATAATAAAGAAGATGATCCTGTTTTTTATAAGGCTGTGTTTGGCACCCCGAACAAAAATATTCCTGTAGCAGAAAAAGAAGGGACGGAAGGAAGTGCAATTTATAGCGATGATCCGGACAGCCCTGATTATAGGTGGAATGTATGGTATAATGAAAAAAAACATCCAGAAAGCGGTGATGAACTTAAAGCATTTAAGAAAGCTGCAACAGATGCTCAACTCACTCTTTATCAATCCAGCAAAGATGGGGATGAGGCGGGCTATTATTGCTACTATTACTATTGGAATCGTCACAACGATAATGGTAACAATGGAGTAATGGGAGCTATGGAGTTTGCTGTGGTGCGCAACAATGTCTATAAACTTGCCGTAACCAGTATTAAGCAACTCGGTCATCCTCGTATATCGGAAAATGATCCTGACCCTATAGATCCGGAGGATCCGGACGAAAGCAGTAACGTTTACCTTACACTCTCCGTTGAGGTTCTTCCTTGGGTAGTACGCGTAAATAACATCGATTTCTAAGAATCCTGACCGACATGCAAAGCAAAGAGCGAAATATAATTTCACGGCTCGTCAGCATGGTGCTTGGCATCATGCTGGCAGTTGTTGCCTTGTCCTCGTGTGAGCGTATATTCGAAGACCTCGCTCCTTGTCCGCACGGGGTATCACTGCGCTTCGTCTACGACTATAACATGAAGTATGTTAACGCATTCCCTAAGCAAGTAGACTGCCTGACGCTTTATATTTACGATGATAAGGACAACTACGTAGATACAAAGATGGTGACGGGAGCAGAACTACAAAACGAAGACTACCGGATGACGCTGGAGCTTGAAGAAGGAAATTATCATTTCGTGGCATACGGTGGCATGGCATGCGAACAAAGCTCGTTTTCCCTGTTACAAACACCCGCACAGGGCAGTAAACGAATCGACTTACGTGCTGCGATGGATGCTGACTGTCTCGCCGTACCTGTACGCCGCAAGTTGCACGACATGTTTTGGGGGCAGCTCACGCTCGCTACTGCCGACCTCTATCGTGAGGGAACGGTGAAGATGATGAAGAATACTAACAGCATACGCATCGTACTGCAACAAGTGGACGGAGAATCAGTCAACGCTGATGACTTTGACTTCGAAATTATTGACGATAATACATTCTTCAGCTATGACAACGACCTGTTATCTAACGGTGACGTCACCTACCTTCCCTGGGCCAAAGGACAGGCACAGACGGGTGTTGCTATCGTAGGTCCGGATCAGGTAGTACCCCAACCTGTGGAAGTGGCGTACGCTGAACTCAGTACCTCGCGACTGATGATGAAGAACTCTCCGCGACTGGTGGTGAAGCAACACGAAAACGGTAAAACGGTGATAGACTTTCCGTTGAATCGTTACCTGCTGTTGCTGCGCAGCGAGCACTACAAAATGGGTGATCAAGAATATCTGGACCGCGAAAGTCAATGGACACTTTTCTTTTTCCTGCGGTCGGGAATTTGGTTGAATACCCGCATAGTGGTGAATGATTGGGTGGTGAGAGTTAATGACGTGGAACTGTAATATACCGTTAAGGTAATGACTGGAAGATAACTTAAGAAAGAGAAAAATTGCTTTTTCAAATGAAATTACAACATCGACATATCATCGGCATTTGCCTTCTTTGCGGTTTGTTGGGATTCACTTCGTGCATTAACGAATCTTTCGAACTACCCCGTGAGGAGGAAGAAAACAGCATATACCTCACTTTTTGTACTACTGTGGCAGGAGTTTCCACGCGAGCGGATGGCACCGACGGAGAATCCGACGAGCTTATCAAGCAGTTACTGGTGGTGATTGTTTCAGAAGAGGCAAACGGTTCGGAGGTAACGGAAGAGCAGGCGAAAGGAGATGTAACTTCCAATATGAAGTGGCTGGTAGAACATAGTCGCTTAGTAAAGGGTGCTTCCGGCATCGGATTACCGTTGACAAATGAGTATACCTTCAAGGTAGAGGCTGGTTGTCGGAAGAGGATTTACTTGCTTGCCAACTGCGAAGGATTGAAAGATAGCGATGGAAGGTTGTTGGACTTCACTGGTTCTTCTTTCCTTCCACGAACAGACGGAACAATTCCGATAGATAATTTTGTGTTCAGCTTGGGTGTTGCTGAAGCTGGCAATGATGGTGCTAAAGCTGACAGTTACAACTACAATCCTGACCTTTACGGCATACCGATGACAGCATTGTATGAGATTGATATACCGGACAGGAAAACTCTAGGCAAAAGTGATGAATATCGATTACCGGAACCGCTCTATGTGGTGCGTGCTGCTACTAAATTATCTTTCTGCTTTACAAAAAAAACTACAAAGCGCAACATTGATGTGACGGGTTTCCAGCTTGAAGAGATAATTCATGACCGGATGTACTTGATGCCACATGTGAATAAAGATGAGGAGACAGGTCGGCATTGGGTCGTGGATTTGTCAAATGGGCTTTCAAAAAGATTCTTGGGAGAAGAAAACCAATTGGTCTACACCGATGAGGACTGGATAAAATGGATGAATCAAGAAGCAGAAAACAGTGAAGACGAGACTGAGTATCCGGAGAAATATCAATGGCTGACCGACTATGAAGTTCCATCACTACTTGAGAAAGGAGCATCTGATGGGGTGGAAGTCTCCCATGTGATAGATTTCTTTTCTCCGGTGGAAGTCCCGGTTGTAGGAGAAGACACAGACTCTAAACATGTTAAATCTTTTCGTACAGTCTATTTGCCGGAAAGTTGTAATCAAGAAAGTATCGGTGAAGGGGAAAGCGGTAGTTTGTCTGCTGATTTAAAATTGCAGGAATACGAGCTTACTATTTATACGAAAGAAGAATTTCCGGACAGCAGTGGCAAGGAAACAGGTGGTACTGACGCTGGAGGGACGAGCGATGGCAAAGAGAAAATAGAGAGGAAATACACTGCCAGATTGCCATATCTTGCCTCGCTTTTCCGCAACACGCACGTGAAAGTGAATATTGTTTTCAATGACTACACAATTGACTGGACAGTGGATGTGGAACCATATTGGGCGGTAGAGTTGGAACCTGTATTCGGATTATAAGATGCTAAAATTTAAGCGTCTCTTTAGTGAACGTACTCAAAAAAACAGCAAAAAATATGAAACGTAACATAACTATATATGCCCTTTTGTGCATTCTGGTTCTCAGCATTGCCGCTTGTAAAGATGATTTGCTCTATGGCGGAGGTGAGTTGGGCGAAGGAGAAAGTGTAATCAGTGCAACTGTGAAGTTTAAGCCATTTATCCCTACCCTGAACGGAAGCACACGTACAGCTGGAAATGTTATAAAGACTGTCAATAGCCTCTGTGTATTGCTGTATGATGAGAAGGGAAACCTGATGAAAAAATATCCGCTTACGGAGGGTGAAACGCCGGGTGAAGGCATTTATGTAATTACTGATGAAAATAGAGAAGGAGATGAAAAAACGGAAATAGTAGGCGGTGAGGACAAAAGAAATCCTTCTGCTGAATCTGTTACGCCGCATGCCATATTCAAACTGACAGTTCCTTACGGATATTATTATATCTATGCGGTGGCTAATATGGGAGATCTTTCTGAATATGACGAAAAGATAAAGACAGCGGAGGGCTTGAAGAGTATTTCGCTCCAATGGGAGAAAGAAGTTACTAAAAACAACCAGATGTTTGGCTATTTCATCAGCGGAGACAACCAGGACAGTGAACTGCTGACTATCAATCAACGGAACATGAGCCTGCATGCCTGGATACGTCGGGCAGCATCCAAAATAACCATTGCATACGATGGTTCCGGGCTTCATGAGAATGTATACATTTACCTCAAATCCGTACAGATTAAAGATATACCGACAGAGTGTTATTTGGGGAAAAGCAGTACCATCAATAAGGATTCCGATGATGATATAGAAAACTATGGAGATCTTATCTCTGAGGGGGAAAGCATTACCTATGCCGAAGGCACTTCTTACAATGAACATTGGCCGGCACGTATCACTAAAGGTTGTCCATACTATCCGTATGAAGAGGATAAAGAAATGGGAGGATACCGGTTAAGTACGGATGCCCATGCCGAAGATCAGGCAAATACACTCTTTTTTTACGAGAATATGCAGGGAACAGGAAAAGACAAACGGCAAGATGCCACTGGACCGGATGGACTGCCGGACGGAAAACTTGATGCTCCGGGACTTCCTAACGACCCTGATAAATACCCTGATTACAAACTAAAAGATGATAAGCCTTATGGTACTTACATCGAAGTAAAGGCCTATTATGTTTCTAACGTAGACGATCGGGTAGGCAACGGTGATATTACATATCGTTTCATGCTTGGTAAGAATGTTACCACCAATTATGATGCTGAACGAAACCATCACTACAAATTGACACTGAAGTTCAAAAACTACGCCAATGACGTAGATTGGCACATTGAGTATGAAGAAAAGAAACCGGGTATCGAAGTACCCAATCCTTATTACATCTCGTATTTGTACAACAAAACAATGAATCTGCCTATAAAGATAAATACAGGCGGAGGCGAGTTAGTTTCTCTAAGTGCTAATATTCTTACTAACAACTGGGCTCCGTATGGTGCATATGGAAATAAGGAACCACTTGATTATGCTTACTGGTATGATTATGATGTGACATCCCAGCCGGGATTCAACTATGGTACCCATCCGGTTGGGAATACCAATCAACCTTGGAATGGATTTCTATCGCTTCGGAAAACTTCGGCTAAAATATTGACAGCGTTCCAAAAGGAATCCAATGGGGGAACAGTTGTTTTTGTAGATAATACAGGAGATAAAGGTAACTATACCTATTATACAAATAATGCAAAAGGGCAGCGAACATATTATCAAAACAATAAACAGATAGATAACGACGAAAAGAATGGGGAATTTACTATGACTCCTAATGCAAACGAGGAGCTTGTAAACGTATCAATCCCTTTGTATACTAGGGCCAAGCAGATGATTATATCTACCGGTTACACTGGTAATAATCCTTATGTGGCTTATCAGCGTCGGGCAACATTGGAGATAAAGGCTGTATTAAAAATGCAGGAAGGTAGAGAGACTACGATAAAAGATACGGTGGAGATCTTCCAAGTACGCCGCATTGTCAATCCAAAAGGTATTTACCGAAAATATGATAACAATACGGATTTTCATGTGACACTTATGAGGCTGCCGAGGGAAAATGCTACAGAGTTTCAGGTGTTTTCCTCAGAAGGACCTTGGCGGGCGACGGTTTTAAAAGGATACGAGGATTTTATCACGATAAGCCCCAGCGAAGGAAGCACAGGAACACCGATTGACTTTATGGTACACTTTAATGGAACATGTAGCGAGAATCGGTCCCGCCATGCCATTATCCAAGTGGATTATCACAACTATACTTGTCAGCACTTGATTTTTGTTCAGCAAGGAGATGCTCCTGTAGAGTTGGTAGAGGGAGGTAGCAGATGGCATACCCGCAACCTGCAGACTGCCTCTGCAGAAACCAATTCCCCACTGGATGAAGGCTCATTATTTAAGTTCGGGAATTTGGAGGAACCGATTGCTGCATTGAACCAGGTCAATTACAAAGATCCATGGATAAACGTGCGCCCTGAGGATTTTTGGGTCAGTTCAGATCCGGAACTGACAATTGTTGGCAAGGATAGTAAAATTAGATGGAGTAATATTAAAGTTATTCCCGGAACGAGTGCTACTCAAACCAAATGGGAACAATTAAATTTACCAGGAGCTCATGTCGCTGCTTTTGATGACTTTTATGATTTATTTAAAACAGAAGAAATAGAACAAGCCTATGGGGTGTTATATGGCAATGAATCTACAGAAACAGCCTCTCAAATTCAAACAGCGTATGGATATCGAACAATAACGGAGAAAGGGGAATCCCATACCCAAGGTTATGGTATGCGTGGATGTTTCATTTATAACAAGAAAACATGTAAGAGCATTTTTCTTCCTATCGGAGCTTCCGGTTATGGACGTCGTAAACGCAACTTCAATGAAAATGGAAGGGTAGGCGTGCTCCGCTATTCATCAGGTCGTTTTCAGCAATATTCAGAACCAGGGTTAGCACTCAGACCGCTGTTCTATGACCTATATATGCGTCCTGGAGCCAATTATTGGCTTGATAGAGCACGTCCCGGAACAGTAACAAGTTATGGTGAGGTCGAAGCCCATGGATGGGATATCAATTATTATACATTTGATTTTAATCATCTCTCAACTTCTGATATGTATAAAGCAGAGGATATGACAAGTGACGCTTGCTTTATCCGCTGCGTAGAAGACGCTGGCACCCAATGAACTACTTTCTTTGAAAGACTTGCCTGTTTGGTGGCTTACAGGTTTCGATACTGGCTGTATATACAAGGAGGAGCGCTACTTGCTGCCGGATATGTCGGTGAGGTATTTACTTGATGAAAAGAAATAGGTGGCGAAAAAGGAAGTATCGTTGCATCATCTGCTGTTGGAATTTCAATAGTAATTATACGGTAAAAGGTCAATTGAGGTATACAGAAAAAGGGCATCTATAGTGCCCTTTTTCTAATTATTCTGTATCGTTTAGAACATTAATCCAATGGAAATCATCAGATTCCTATTCTTTATATCAGATTTTTCTGCAACTTCAATCAAACCGAAATCATAACCAAAAGATACCTGATATTTTTTGCTAAATTCAGCACCTACTTTTAGCCCCAGCCCAAGATCGAAGCGCTTGAATCCGTCGTCTCCAAAAATGTTTTCTGATGCCGAACCGTCAATGCCCAAATCAGCACCAAGGTCATCATTGATTTTAGCTTTTGCTTTACCGAATAATCCAAATGCAATATATGGACCAGCATTGGCAAACAGAGTAAAATCATCATTTACTGCATATTTGTAACCAATATGTACAGGAATCTCAAGATAATATGGATTAAATTTAATGTTACCGGCGGCCCCTCCATCTAATTTTGCTCCTTTTAAAGTAAGCAATGCACCAAAATCCATGTAAGCTCCTTCTGTAACTTGCGGTAATCCTAATTCAGCTTTAACACCTGCATGGAAACCAATTCGGCTATCAAGTCCACTGATAGAGAATTTACTTGCGTTCATACCTGCCGTAACCCCCCATCTGAGGTTCTCTTGTGCGTTGACACTCCCTAAACCTATCGCCAATATGGCGACTAATACTAGAATCTTTTTCATGTTAGTTGAGTAATTGCGTTGATATTAAAGAACTATCGGTTGCAAATATATACATATATTTGAGTTTCTTTAGAAAAACAAACGGAAATATAGGGTAGCTACCTCTTTTTATGGTAAGATAGTACTAATATTACAGAAGTATATACTAAATATTTAATTCTCAATATAGAAATAGTTTCAAATGAAACCACTACCTTTGTACCGTATTTACCAATTTATGAATAATATGATTAATAACCATTTATCTGTCCTCGTGCATCGGCGGGCAGAGAAGTATGGCGATAAAGTGGCTCTGAAATATAGAGATTACGAAACGTCGCAATGGATACCCATCACCTGGAATCAATTCTCACAAACGGTACGACAAGTTGCGAATGCACTCGTGGAGTTAGGAGTGCAGGAGGAAGAAAATATAGGAATATTCTCTCAGAATAAGCCCGAATGTCTGTATGTGGACTTCGGCGCATTTGCTAACCGTGCGGTGACCATACCCCTATATGCTACCAGTTCACCCGCGCAGGCGCAATATATCATTAATGATGCTCAGATACGTTATATCTTTGTAGGTGAACAGTTCCAATATGATGCAGCATTCAGTGTATTCGGTTTCTGCCAGTCATTGCAGCAACTCATTATCTTCGACCGTGCCGTAGTGCGCGACCCGCGCGATATGACCTCCATCTATTTTGATGAATTCCTGGAAACCGGTAAAGGTTTGCCGAACAACGATATTGTGGAGGAGCGCACTTCCCGCGCATCCGATGAGGACCTTGCCAATATTCTTTATACATCCGGCACCACAGGCGAACCGAAAGGCGTCATGTTGCATCACTCTAACTATATAGAAGCTTTCCGCATTCACGATATTCGTCTGGTAGATATGACCGACCAGGATGTTTCCATGAACTTCCTTCCATTGACGCACGTATTTGAGAAAGCATGGACATACCTTTGCATTTACAAAGGTGTGCAGATTTGTATTAACCTCCGTCCGGTAGACATTCAGACAACGATTAAGGAGATACGTCCTACATTGATGTGCAGTGTTCCCCGTTTCTGGGAAAAGGTATATGCCGGAGTGCAGGAAAAAATAGCTCAGGAAACCGGCTTGAAAAAAGCTATGATGCTGGATGCCATCAAGGTGGGTAAGATACACAATATCGACTATCTGCGTAAGGGCAAAACGCCGCCGTTGATGCTTCATCTGAAGTATAAGTTCTATGAAAAGACGGTCTATGCTTTGCTGAAGAAGACTATCGGCATTGAAAACGGTAACTTCTTTCCTACAGCCGGGGCTGCCGTACCCGATGAAATCTGTGAATTTGTTCATTCCGTAGGTATCAATATGCTGGTTGGCTATGGTCTGACAGAATCGACGGCTACCGTTTCCTGCTTCCTCAATGAAGGTTACGAGATAGGTTCGGTAGGTACGATAATGCCCGATGTGGAAGTAAAGATCGGCGAAGAGAACGAAATCCTTCTGCGTGGAAAGACCATCACGAAAGGTTATTATAAGAAGGCAGAAGCTACTGCCGCAGCTATTGATAAGGATGGTTGGTTCCATACCGGTGATGCCGGTTACCTGAAAGGCGACCAGCTTTATCTGACGGAACGTATCAAGGACTTGTTCAAGACTTCCAATGGTAAATATGTCAGTCCGCAAGCGTTGGAGACGAAACTGGCTATTGATCGTTATATTGACCAGATTGCCATCATTGCCGACCAGCGTAAGTTTGTGTCTGCCCTTATTGTTCCGGTCTATGGCTTCGTGAAAGATTATGCCAAAGAAAAAGGCATTGAATATAAGGATATGGAGGAACTTTTGCAGCATCCTAAGATTCTCGGTTTGTTCCGTGCCCGCATAGACACCTTGCAACAGCAGTTTGCACACTATGAGCAAGTGAAACGCTTTACTCTTTTACCCGAACCTTTCAGCATGGAACGTGGTGAACTGACTAATACCTTGAAGTTGAAGCGCCCTGTAGTTGCAAAGAACTACAAGGAGTTGATAGATAAGATGTACGAAGAATAAGAAAGACACTCCTTTCAAATTATAAAATGAAATCTCCCTATTTATCTTTTACCTCATTCGGAAAAAGAAAATATGGGAGATTTTGCTTTAAAAGTGCACCTTTATAATCAAAATATCCTGCTTGTTTTCTTTTCTTCTTCCTAATTTTGTATTAATTAATGGCGTAGCTTTACATAATTAATCAACTTGAAAGGATGAAAAGAATTATTGATGCGAATCAGGAGTTGAAACAGATTTATAACCCTGCGGAAATGGAGCAAATGATAAGCGATACTATCTTCATTCTCCTCCTCCCCGGAGGAGGAGTACCCGTAGGGGGAGGTGGTAGGTAAAATAATAAAGTACCTATAA
>CAMTFK010000119.1 GCA_947071285.1 uncultured Bacteroides sp.
ACTATCCTCTTCGTCGGCAGCGTCAGATGTGTATAAGAGACAGAATATATACAGAGGTATTTCCCTACTTTTGTTGGGTTAACAAATAAGGGTAGTTGTACTAATTAAGAATATGTATGTTTATGAACTTACTTAGAAAAACATGGGGGATTGTAATAGCTGTTATAATCAGTTCGTGCCATTCGGGAACATTTGATACTATTTCTCCTGATGGAACCTTAAAGGTTGGTGTAGTGACAACAAAGGATGGCGATTATGGAAAAGCCGCTTTCGTTGTGCATTACAAGGGAGATAGTATTCTTTTTCGTTCCGAACTGGGATTGGAGACAGATGCTCAAAAGTTTGCCGGTAACTTAAGATTGAAATCAGTTTCAGAACCGAAATCCGTGATTGATGATTATAAGATGATTACGGGAAAACGGAGCCATTGTGTGAACGAGGCTTCCGAACGGGTTTATTCTCTGGAAAACGATGAAGGGCAAATTTTGGAGGTAACGTTTAGGGTGTACAACGATGGAATTGCATTTAAGTATGGACTTAAAGCTATTTCGGATGAAGAACATATCATCAATGAATATACGGCGTACGCTTTGCCGAAAGGGAGTAAAAGATGGATACAACAATATGATCCGGGTTATGAAAAGTTTTTCCCGTTGTCTACTGACGGTAAGCTTGCCAACCGTCCGGAGGTTGATCTTTGGGGATATCCGGCGCTTATAGAGCCACGGGATTCTGTGTTTGTGTTGATTACGGAGGCCAATATCAGACGGGGGCATTGTGGCTCTTTTCTGTATAATGGGGATAATCGCGATAATTATCAGGTACGACTGGCTGATAAAAAACTTGCTTTCAGTGGTGTGTGGGAGTCTCCATGGCGATTGCTTATTGCTGGCTCTTTAGCTGATATTACTGAGTCTACACTGGTGACGGATGTATCTGACCCTTCTAAGGTGGAGGATACGGAATGGATAAAACCCGGAATGGTGTCATGGATTTATTGGGCGCACAACCACGGTTCCAAGGATTATCAGATAGTGAAAGAATACATCGACCTGGCCACCTGCATGAAGTGGCCCTATGACCTGATTGACTGGGAATGGGATGAAATGGGCAATGGAGGCAACCTTCAGGATGCCGTGAAGTATGCTTTGGGACAGGGTATTAAACCGTTGCTATGGTATAATTCGAGTACAAGCTGGCTTGGTCCCGGCCCTTTATACCGGCTGAATAAGAAAGAAGACCGGGAGAAGGAATATAAATGGCTGAGTGACATGGGAGTTGCCGGTATCAAAGTAGACTTCTTCACGGGCGATAGTGTTGCCACCATGAACTATTATATGGATTTGCTGGAGGATGCGGTGAAGTACAAGCTGATGCTTAACTTCCATGGTGCCACCATCCCTCGCGGCTGGCAGCGCACATATCCCCACCTGATGTCGGTGGAGGGAGTGTATGGTGCCGAGTGGTATAACAATAATTCGATACTGACCAACCGGGCGGCCGAACATAATGCCACGTTGCCTTTCACGAGAAACGTTGTAGGGCCGATGGACTATACTCCGGGAACTTTTTCCGATTCACAGCATCCGCATATCACATCGCATGGGCATGAACTTGCACTGCCCGTGATTTTCGAATCGGCTTTGCAGCACATGCCCGACAGGCCTTCGGTTTATGAAGGTTTGCCGGAAGCAGTAAAACATCTTCTGTCTGAGTTACCCACTGCCTGGGATGATACGAAACTTTTGGCCGGTTATCCCGGAGTAGAAGTTGTCATGGCACGGCGTAAAGGTGATGTATGGTATATTGCGGGCATCAACGGCACCAATGAGCCGAGAACGCTCCGTGCACCTCTGGCGGCTATTCCAGTAAGTGGAAAGCAAGTGTCTTTGTTCAAGGACGGCACTGATGACAGGAGCTTTGCTATTGAAGAAAATATTCCCTTGTCGGACGAAGAAACCGGTTTAGAGATAAAGTGTTTACCACGCGGTGGTTTTGTAGCTGTAATAAGATGATGAAAACAAAATGTTGGAGGCTTTTGCCCGTTATATGTCTCGCGTTTCAGGCACACGCTCAGCAATTGCCTGATTGGGAAAATCCGAACGTGATAGGAATCAATAAAGAAGAGTATCATGCCACGTTGACGCTTCCTTCCGGGAAGGCTGCATGTGACGAGATTGTATCATTGAATGGAACATGGAAGTTCATGTGGTCTGCTGACCCGGAAAAGCGCCCGGCTGATTTCTATAAGAGTGATTTCGATGTTAGCGGATGGGACAATATCGCCGTACCCGGCACCTGGCAATTGCAGGGGTATGGGAAACCTATCTATACTAACTGGACTTATCCTTTTAAGAAAGATCAGCCGAGGGTGACGGGAGAGCCACCGAAGCATTTCTTCAGTTATGAAAACCGTAATCCGGTAGGCTCTTATGTGACTACGTTTGATGTTTCGGAAGAAATGAAAGGCAAGCGGTTGTACCTGCATTTCGAAGGGGTGAAGTCTGCCATGTATGTATGGGTAAACGGGGAAAAGGTAGGATATAGTGAAAACTCCATGGCTCCGGCTGAGTTTGACGTTACCCGATATGTGAATGAAGGGCAAAACCGTTTGGCAGTGGAAGTCTACCGTTGGTCTGACGGAAGTTATCTGGAAGATCAGGATATGTGGCGTTTCAGTGGAATTTATCGCCCGGTAGAGCTGTGGGTTCGTCCTGAAACTCATATAAAAGACTATTCGTTTGCCACAGAGTTGTCGGATGACTTCTCGTCGGCAGACTTTGAGGCGAGAATCTGGCTGCGGAATTCATCGGAACATAAATCCGGCAAGTTGAACCTTGAAATGATATTGAAGGGCAAAAACAATCGGGGAGAGAAAGTGACGAAAAGGCTGACCGCTCCCGTAAAGAATTTGCCGTCTTCATCCGTCGAGTGTTATTCTTTATCCTTTGTATTGGAAAATCCGGAGCTATGGTCGGCAGAGAAACCCAATTTATATGATATTGAGATAAGACTTTACGACGGAAAGCAGGTGGTTGAAGAGTTATGCTCACATTGGGGAATATGGAAGTGCGAAATCGAGGGGAACACTTTCAAGTTTAATGGTAAGCCCGTTAAACTGAAAGGAGTGAACCGGCACGAGCATCATCCACGTACCGGCAGGCTGGTGGATAGGGAAACCATGGAAAAGGACTTGAAGCTGATGAAACAAGCCAACATCAATATGATCCGTACTTCGCACTACCCTAACAGTCCGTTGTTTTATGAACTGTGTGACAGATATGGTTTCTATGTGATGGATGAGGCTAATCAGGAAAGTCACGATTATGGTTTAGGCAATAAAATCCTTGGTGATAACCCGGAATGGATGTCAGCACATGTGGACAGAGCTCTTGCACTGGTACAACGTGACAAGAACCATCCTTGTGTGGTTTTCTGGTCTTTGGGCAATGAAGGAGGTGCCGGTTGTAATATGAAAGCCATGGCAGATACGATACGCTCCATAGATGCTTCACGCATTATTTTCTGTGATACCGATCTTTCTGTGTCGGCTTTTAACGACCCCTCTTACTATACTCCCGGAAAGCTTAAAGAGTATGCCCGTGAAAAACGTGATAAACCCATCTTTATGCGTGAGTATGCCCATGCCATGGGAAATTCAGTAGGTAATTTGCAGGAGTATTGGGATGTCATTGAGGCTAATGCTCACATTGCAGGTGCCGCTATTTGGGATTGGGTTGACCAGGGAATTGCAAAGAAAATAAATCCGGGATATGAAAGGGAAGTGGAGAATTCGGGTTCTTTGTTATTGAAGAAAGGTGAATTCTGGGCTTATGGAGGAGACTTCGGAGATTTCCCCAATAACGGGAACTTCTGTTTCAATGGTTTGATTGGAGCTGACCGTGTTCCTCATCCGCACTACTATCAGGTTCAGAAAGTATATCAGAATATTGGTTTTTCACTCGAAGCTCCTAACAAGGTACGTCTCACCAATAAGTATGAGTTCACGGCTTTGGATGAGTTCGATTATGAGTATGAGTGGTTGCAGAACGGTGAGCTTGTGAAGTCGGGCAAGGCATCTATTGTAGCCGGAGAATATTTGGATATTCCTTCTTTCGCAGGGACGGGTGAACTTTTCCTGAATGTGTTTGCCAGACTGAAACAGGGTACATGTTGGGCCGAGAAAGGTTTTACTGTTAGTAAGGAGCAATTCCAGGTGAATGTAAGCAAGCCGGAACCTATTGCCTCAGAGGGGGGAAATGTTGAAGTCAATGCGTCTTTGTCCGCTATTGAAGTAATGGCTGGTTCGGATTGTTTTGTAATTGATGCGAAATCCGGTGCTCTGGCAAGTTGGAAGAATGGTGGAACGGAACTTCTTTATGCTCCTTTGGAACCTTATTTCTGGAAACCGGCGAATGACAACCAGATGAACAATGGGTATAACAACCGCTTGGGAGCATGGAGAAATGCCGCTGCCGAACGTGTGGTTGAACATATTGATTATTCTGTAAAGAACGGGCTGGCTGTAGTAGAAGCGGATATGTCATTGCCTGCAGTAGGTGCTGCTTACCGGTTGCGCTATACCATAAACGGAAGTGGAAAGATACAGGTAGAAGCTTTCTATCAACCGGAAAAAGAAAAAATCCCATTGATGCCTAAGTTCGGAATGAGGATGCGTTTGCCCTCTTCTATGAATTATATTAAATGGTATGGTCGTGGCGAATTTGAAAACTATCCGGATAGGAAAACGGCGGCTTTTGTCGGTTGCTATGCGGCGGATATTGATAACTTTATCACAGATTATGCTTTTCCGCAAGATAATGCAAACAGGTGTGATGTTCGTTGGTTCTCACTGAATGACAAGGAGAGCCGGAAGATAAAGGTGGCAGGTTTGCAACCGCTCTGTTTTCGTGTGTGGCCTTATAGTGAGGAAGACTTGGAGAAGAACAGGCATGCTTATGAATTACCCGAGCGTGATTATCTGAATGTGAATATCGATTTGAATATCCATGGTGTGGGAGGGGCTGACTCTTGGGGTGCAAGAACGTTGGATGAATATACAATTGATGGCAATCAGGCCTATTATTACGGTTATATAATGGAGTATTCTGATTGATAGTCGTTTATTTATCTAAAGTTGATACTCAAATATCTAAAATTAAAAAGGATGCAAGTAACATACAGCTATTTTTGTATCACATAAAGTTATGGAATGTTTTAATCACTAAATATAATAAGTAACCATGAAATCAATTAAAAGTGTATTGATATTAATGGCGCTGTGTTGTTGTACTTCTCTTATAGGGCAAGATTATCAGCAGACTCCCGAGGGACTTAAGGCGACCGTTAATTCTGTAGATGTGGAGTTGCAATTCTACACTCCGTCAATTGTAAGAATTCTGAAATCTCCTGATGGCTGGAAGTATGTGAAAGAGAGCCTCTCGGTAATAGAGGCTCCTCAAAAAGTGAAACCTGCCATTACCAGGGAAGGTAATACTGTTAGACTGAAAAGTAGTGAAATGGAGGTTACTCTTAATTTGGAGTCGGGCATTGTGGCTTTCTTCAATACTAAAGGAGAACCTTTGCTTAGTGAGAAAGGAAAGCCGGAGTTTACCGATTTCAATGATGCAGGAAATAAAACGTTCACAGTTAAGCAGACGTTTCTTTTGGACAAAGATGAACCTCTTTATGGATTGGGTATTCTTCAGAATGGAAAAATGTCGCAACGCAATCAGACCAAGCACCTTGTACAGGGCAATGTGGAGGACGTGGTTCCATTCGTACAGTCTGTGAAAGGATACGGCCTTTTCTGGGATAACTATTCACCAACCAATTTTGCTGATAAACCGGAAGGAACCTCTTTCCAGTCCGAAGTGGGAGATTGCATCGACTATTACTTTATGTATGGTGGAAATGCCGACGGCGTAGTTGCGCAGATGCGTGCACTGACCGGACAGGTTCCCATGTTCCCCCTCTGGACTTACGGCTATTTCCAAAGCAAGGAACGCTATAAAAGTCAGGAAGAAACGGTGGGAGTGGTACGGAAATACCGTGAACTGGGTGTTCCTCTCGACGGAATTATTCAGGATTGGCAATACTGGGGACACAACTATTTGTGGAATGCCATGGACTTTAAGAATCCTTCGTTCAGCGATCCTAAAAAGATGATCGATGATGTGCATGGAATGAATGCGCACATGCTGATTTCTATCTGGTCTTCGTTTGGACCGATGACCAAGCCTTATAGGGAACTGGACAAGAATGGCATGTTGTTTAACTTCTCCACATGGCCCCAATCGGGACTCGAGACTTGGCCACCCAATATGGAATATCCTTCCGGAGTACGCGTATACGATGCCTATAACCCGAAAGCCCGTGATATTTATTGGAAATACCTGAATGAAGGTATCTTCAAATTAGGCATGGACGGCTGGTGGATGGATTCTACAGAACCCGACCACTTTGATTGGAAGCCGGAGGACTTTGATACGAAGACCTATCTGGGTTCGTTCCGCAAGGTACGCAATGCTTATCCGCTGTTGACAGTGGGTGGAGTATATGATAATCAGCGTGCTGTAACTTCCGATAAACGCGTCTTTATTCTTACACGTTCCGTTTTTGCCGGGCAGCAACGTTACGGAGCCAATGTATGGTCGGGAGATATCGGCTCTTCCTGGGAGTCACTGCGCAATCAGATTCCGGCAGGCTTGAATTTTACTCTGACCGGAAATCCTAATTTCAATTCGGATATTGGTGGCTTCTTTGCCGGAAGCTATAATAGGGGCTGGAATGACGGAAGTGCACCCAAGAATCCGATGTATCAGGAACTGTATGTGCGTTGGTTGCAATTCGGTACGTTTACACCGATGATGCGTTCACATGGAGCTGATACACCGAGGGAGATTTATCAATTCGGGAAAAAAGGTGAACCGATATATGATGCTATTGAAAAAATGATTCATCTGCGCTATGCATTGTTGCCCTATATCTATTCCACTTCATGGGAAGTGACCGAACGGCAGTCGAGCTTTATGCGTGCGTTGGTGATGGACTTTGCGGCTGACAAGAAAGTATGGGATATAAAAGACCAATACATGTTCGGTAAATCCATTCTGGTAGCGCCGGTAGTTAATGCGCAATACACTCAGGAGAAGCTGGTAAAACTAAAAGAAAATGATGGCTGGGATAAGAATAATGTTAAGAAATTTGAGAATAAGGCTCCGGTAGACTTTATGCAGGCTAAGTCCGCAAAGGTATATTTGCCGGAAGGTGCTATCTGGTATGATTTCTGGACGAATGAAAAGTATGACGGCGGACAGGAAATAGAAAAGGAGACAACTATTGATGTCATTCCGTTGTATGTCAAGGCAGGTAGTATCATCCCAATGGGACCTAAAGTGCAGTATGCAACAGAGAAACCATGGGATAATCTTGAATTGAAAGTATATGCCGGTGCTGATGGTTCTTTTGTTCTGTATGAGGATGAATTTGATAATTATAATTATGAGTTGGGAGCATATACTGAAATCCCTATGACATGGAACAATGCTTCCCGCCAGTTGACCATTGGAGCACGGAAGGGGACATACGAAGGAATGTTGAAAAACAGAAAGTTTACTGTTGTACTTCAAGATGGAAGCCGGAAGGTTGTTGACTACAATGGGAAAAGAGTGAGTGTGAAATTTTAGTGCTATTTGGAAATATAGATTTTAAATACCAGAAACAATGAAGAAACTTATTTTGCCCGGGTTGACGGCAGCTATGTTGTGTATGGCTTCTCCTCAGGAGTGCCTGAATGCCCAGACTCCGATTATACAGACCAAATTTACTGCCGACCCTGCGCCAATGGTGCATAAGGGTACAGTATACCTTTATACTACCCATGATGAAGACTATGCTCCCGAAGGAATGGCAGGCTTCCGCATGAAAGAATGGTTGCTTTACACCAGCACCGATATGGTGAACTGGACGGATCATGGAACCATAGCCAACTTGTATAACTTTAAATGGGCTGACCCTGCCGTATCAGGTTGGGGAGGATTTGAGAATGGTGCCTGGGCTCCTCAGTGCATCGAGCGTAATGGAAAGTTTTATTTGTATTGTCCCGTGCAGGGACGAGGCATCGGTGTGCTGGTTGCTGATAATCCCTTTGGTCCTTTTACCGACCCTCTTGGAAAACCCTTGATCGGTGCCGAGTATGACAGTATTGACCCGAGTGTGTTGATAGACGATGATGGACAGGCATATCTATATTGGGGAAATCCTAATCTCTGGTATGTGAAACTGAATGAAGATATGATATCCTGTGCGGGGGAAATCACGAAAGATAAATTAATCCGGAAGATAGAAAATCAGAAAGACCCTTATCATTTTCAGGAGGGTCCTTGGGCATACAAGAAGAATGGGCACTATTATATGGCTTATGCAAGTACATGCTGTCCGGAAGGTATCGGTTATGCAATGGGTCCCAGCCCGGTAGGCCCCTGGGAATTCAAGGGTTATATAATGAAACCTAACAGAAAGTCCTCCGGAAACCATCCGGGCATCATTGATTATAAAGGTAAATCTTATGTGTTCGGGTTTAACTACCGTTTGAACTTCATGATAACCGACAAGCATCATGAACGCCGTTCCATATGTGTGGCCGAGTTGGAGTATAATCCCGATGGCACAATCAAGGAACTGCCCTGGTGGGATGACGGTGTCGGGGTTGAACCTGTTGGTACACTGAACCCTTATAAGCGGACTGAGGCGGAAACAATGGCTTGGAGTCAGGGACTTAAGACCGCTAAGGACGATAAAAGCGGGATGTATGTTACTTCCATTCATAACAGGGACTTCCTTCAAGTGAAAGCGGTTGACTTCGGCAAAGGGGCAAAGACATTTGAAGTCCGTGCAGCTACGATAACCAAAGGAAAGATTGAAATCCGCTTGGATGACCTTAACGGTACATTGCTGGGGGTATGCGATATCAGTAATACCGGTGGCTGGAATACGTGGAAAACCTTTGTTACCGATGTGGAAAAGGTGGGTGGAGTTCACGATCTGTACCTCGTTTTTAGAGGAGGAGACGGAGAGATGTTCAACATGGACTATTGGAGATTCAAGTAGATGGCCGGGAAACCGCGTTAGAAATAAATCGTAAATAAATATATATCTGTATCATGAAAAAGATGATGTTGGCATGGCTGACTGTTGCTTCACTACTAATGGGGTGTTCCGGTTCGGAAATGCCGGTGAAGGGAACGTTTCGTAATCCGGTGGTTTATGCCGATATACCGGACATATCCATTACACGTGCGGGAGAATACTACTACATGATAAGTACCACCATGCACCTGATGCCCGGTGGGCCTGTTATGAGATCAAAAGATCTGGTAAATTGGGAAACTGTGAGTTATGTCTTCGATAAGTTGACTGATAACTCAAAGTATGATTTGATTGGTGGAACTGTTTATGGGCGCGGACAATGGGCATCGTCCATACGCTATCATAACGGTAAGTTCTATGTATTGTTCTCACCAAACGATGTACCCTACCGGTCGTATATATTCACGGCGGACGATCCTGCCGGAAAGTGGGAACTATTATCGAGAACACAGCATTTCCATGATGCTTCTTTGTTTTTTGATGATGACGGACGGGTATATGTATTCTATGGAACCGGTGAGCTGAAGGAATTGAAGAGTGACTTGTCGGATGTGAAGCCCGATGGAGTCAGTATGAAGATATTCGAGCGGGATGCTGACGAACAGGGACTACTGGAAGGAAGCCAGGTTGTGAAGCATAACGGCAAGTACTATTTGTTGATGATCTCCATGGACTGGAGCATCCCCGGTCGGGTGCGCAGGGAAGTATGTTACCGTGCTGACACGATTACAGGACCTTATGAGAAAAAGGTTATCCTGGAACATGATTTTGACGGTTACGGAGGAGTAGGCCAAGGTTGTATTATTGACTCGGAAGAAGGAGACTGGTATGGGGTTATTTTTCAGGACCGCGGAGGAATAGGTCGGGTGCCTACTTTGATGCCCTGCCGCTGGGTGGATGGATGGCCGATGCTGGGAGATGAAAACGGTCATGTACCCTTGACGATGGAAAAAGAGATATATCCGACTGAAAATACCAAAGGAATACTTGGAAGTGATGACTTCAGCGATGAGAAGCTTTCACTCTACTGGCAATGGAATCATAATCCGGTAGATGATAAGTGGTCTTTGACGGAACGTCCGGGTTATCTGCGATTGAAGACCAGCCGGGTGGTTGATAACCTGTATTTAGCTCCGAATACGATTACGCAACGTATGGAAGGGCCGAAGTGCAGTGCTACCATTTCTCTTGATGTTTCTCATATGAAGGATGGGGATGTAGCCGGATTCAGCGCATTCAACGGACATTCCGGGCTTTTGTCAGTGGTGAAGGAAGGGGATGCAAAGCGTCTGGTTATGTCTACCAATGTCGTTAATTTTGATAGGACTCCCAATAAGGCAATAGCCAGTGTGGATATAGAAGAAAAAGAACAAGTCGAATTTAATCAGGATGTCATTTATCTGCGTATAGAAGGCGATTTCATGCCGAAACGCGATATTGCTACTTTCTATTATAGTTTGGATAATAAGGAATGGAAAAAGATAGGAACGGATTTCAAAATGCGCTTTGATTATACAAGGCTCTTTATGGGAAGCAAGTTTGCTATCTTCAACTATGCAACAAAGTCGCTGGGAGGTTATGTCGACGTTGATTACTTTGACTATGAGAGAGCTAATGATAGAGTAACTATTAATAAATAATATCCTGATATTCATGAAACACTTTTTAGTTATAGCAGCGTTATTAATTTGCGGTGCAATAAAAGCGGAAGAGAAACAAATTACAAGTCCCGATGGGAAAATATTGGTAACTATCTCCGATAAAAATGGGCAACCTTCATATAGCATCAGCTATAATGGTACTCCTTTCATTCATTCTTCTCCTTTGGGGCTTGTGACTAATGTCGGTGATTTTTCCCGGGATATGTCTTTGGGACAGAATGTCCGGTCGAACAAAATTGACGAGACCTATACATTGCCTAATATAAAGCAGAGCAATGTGCACTATGTGGCTACAGAAGCTGTATACCAGTTTAGCCAGCAAGATAAGGTTATTTTTGATGTTATATTTCGCGTAAGTGACCGGGATGTTGCTTTCAGATATAAAATGTATCCTCAGAAGAAGGCCTTGTCCTGCGTTGTGAAAGAGGAAATGACCGGTTTTGTGCTTCCTGAGGGGAGTACGACTTTCCTGTGTCCACAAAGTAAACCTATGGGAGGATTTGCCCGCACTTCGCCCAGCTACGAAACTCCCTATAAAGCGGATGATTCCATGGGTAAAAATGGATGGGGTGAAGGATATACTTTCCCTTGTCTGTTCCGTAATGGTGACAAAGGATGGATACTTATTTCAGAAACGGGTGTGGATAGCAAATACTGCGGAAGCCGTTTGCTGGGACATGAAAATGGCTTGTATACAATCGGTTTTCCTCAAGAAGGTGAAATGAACGGAAACGGTACAACTGCACCCGGACTTGCATTGCCGGGAGAAACTCCCTGGCGGACGATAACTTTGGGCGAAACTTTAGCTCCGATTGTTGAAACAACGGTTTCTTTTGATGTTGTAAAGCCACTATATGCAGCGTCTGGCAAATATGAGTACGGCAGAGGTTCCTGGAGTTGGATTATCGGTATGGATGGAAGCACGAAGTATGAAGAGCAGTTGCGTTACATTGATTTCTCGGCGGCAATGGGTTATCAGTCTGTATTGGTAGATGCATTGTGGGATACGCAGATTGGATATGATAAGATTGAGCAGTTGGCTAAATATGGAGCGCAGAAAGGGGTAGGTCTCTATCTGTGGTATAACTCTAACGGATACTGGAATGATGCTCCACAATCACCCCGTGGCATTATGGACAATGCGATAGCTCGTCGTAAAGAAATGAAATGGATGCAAAGTATTGGAATACGTGGCATAAAGGTTGACTTCTTTGGTGGTGATAAGCAAGTTACCATGCAACTGTATGAAGATATTCTTGCTGATGCCAATGAATATGGGTTGCTGGTGATTTTCCACGGATGTACTTTGCCTCGCGGCTGGGAACGTATGTATCCTAACTATGCGTCGAGTGAAGCAGTATTGGCGAGTGAAAACCTGCATTTCTCCCAGGGAAGCTGTGACGCTGAGGCATTCAATGCCTGCCTGCATCCGTTTATCCGTAATACGGTGGGTAGTATGGACTTTGGCGGCAGTGCACTGAATAAATATTATAATTCGGATAATGCTCCGCGCGGAAGCCGGCGTATGACTTCTGACGTGTTTGCTTTGGCTACTGCAGTATTGTTTCAAAGTCCGGTGCAACATTTTGCCTTGGCTCCGAATAACCTGACGGATGCTCCGGAATGGGCGATAGGCTTCATGAAAGAAGTTCCTACCACATGGGATGAAGTACGCTTTATTGATGGCTATCCCGGAAAATACGTAGTTATGGCTCGCAGGCATGGAGATAAATGGTATATTGCAGGGGTTAATGCCCAGAAAGAAACTGTAAAACTGAAGATTGCCTTGCCGATGTTTATGCCTGGCAATCAGGTACGGGTATTCAGTGATAATGAAGAATTGCAAGGAAATGTAAAACAAGTAAAGGTAAATAAGAAACAGGAGTTGCAATTGACAATGCCTTGCAATGGTGGAATATTAATTGTAGAATAATCAAACTAAAAAAGCAATATGGATAAAATGAAGTCTTTATTCTTCTCATCGCTATTGGCGGTGGTGGCTACTTCGGGACTGGCACAGAACCCGATCATTCAGACAAATTATACGGCCGATCCGGCTCCGATGGTATATAACGATAAAGTATATCTTTATACTACCCATGATGAGGATAATTCCACCTGGTTTACGATGAACGACTGGCGATTGTATACCACGAGTGATATGGTGAACTGGACCGATCATGGGGCTGTTCTGTCATATACCGACTTCAGTTGGGCCAAAGGGGATGCCTGGGCTCCGCAATGTATCGAAAGAGGTGGGAAGTTCTATATGTATGTGCCTGTGATTTCGAGAATCAATAACAGAGGTGCTATTGGAGTGGCAGTGGCTGATAGTCCTTACGGTCCTTTCTATGATCCGCTTGGAAAGCCATTGGTTCAGAGTGAATGGGGAGATATTGACC
>CAMTFK010000120.1 GCA_947071285.1 uncultured Bacteroides sp.
ATCCTCGTCCAGTTCAACAATCTCCTCTTCGGAAAGTTTATGCAAAGCCATCTTTACCATGGAAACAGCACCTTCCACTATTTTTTCACGGGCAGAGATAATAGCCGAAGCTTGTTGGCGGCGAAGCATCACTGCCGCAATCTCAGGTGCATAAGCCAGATAATTGATACGTGCTTCCACTACCTCCATACCTGCCATGGCAAGGCGTTCGTTCAGTTTCTGTTCTAACTGCTCATTGATTTCCTCGCCACCGGAACGAAGAGTCAGCCCTTCGGCATCCGCCTCATTATCATCATAAGCATATTGTCCGGCCACTTGGCGCAAAGCTGCATCACTCTGTATCTTCACAAAGTTTTCAAAAGCATTCATACGACTGGCAACTGCATTACCTATAGTAATCTGATTTGCATTTCCCGACGTATGAGCCGAAGACGCCATCGTCTGTGAATCAATCTCAAACATAGCCTTATAAGTATCTTTGAGTTTCCACACCAATACCAAACCGATGAGAATAGGATTACCAATCTTATCATTCACTTTGATAGGCTCCACATCCAGGTTACGGGCACGGAGAGAAAGCTTCTTCTTATCCAGAAATGGATTCACCCAGAAGAATCCGGTTTCTTTAAACGTTCCTTTGTATTTGCCGAAGAAAACCATAGCCCGGGCTTCGTTCGGTTCCAATTGCATATAGCCGGCAAACATGATTAACCAGACAATACAGAGAACACCAGCCACAACTGCCGTCGGGACACAGGTAATAAAACCAAAGTAGATAAGTGCCGGTAATACAATAAGATGAATAAATAAGCCTAAGAAG
Source organism: uncultured Bacteroides sp. (assembly GCA_947071285.1). Classification (GTDB taxonomy): domain Bacteria; phylum Bacteroidota; class Bacteroidia; order Bacteroidales; family Bacteroidaceae; genus Bacteroides. The sequence goes on from CAMTFK010000120.1 coordinate 821, forward strand.
CCGTTCATCTTAAAACCATTAAAATCCTTTTCTTTTGTTTCCATACTTTACAGATTTAATTGATATCATTTTGATATCACAAATATATCGAATAATTCATTAGAAAAACAAGAGGAAAAGGAAGAATCTGCAAGGAATTAAAGATTATTAAGGAGAAAAGTAGTTTTTGTTGTATCTTTGCTTAAAGAAGAAACAATCAATGATATCATGAAAACATGTACTATATCACAAATAACTCATTTACTGCTGTTTTTGCTTTTTATTCCATGCAGAATTGCAGCGCAACCCATATGCCAAATCCAGCATTTTTCAGCTTATAATGGACTGTCACAGCGAACAGCAATGAACATCATACAAGACTCCAAAGGATTTATCTGGTTCTCCACATGGAACGGGCTGAATAAATTCGACGGATATACATTTAAAAATTATAAAGCATATCCCGGAGATGGAAACACACTGACCAGTAACCGCCTGTCATACATCACCCCGACACAAACCAGTGATATCTGGTGCCAAACCTATGACTATCGCATTTATCTGTTTGACAGCCGCAGTGAAAAATTCACGGATATATTACGCCCTATTGAAGACCGGAATCAACAATCTTATGCTGTACGCATTGTCTACAGCCTTCCCAAAGGGGTGAGTTGGATTTTATGCGAAAAAGAAGCTTTTCGGGTTGACGAACAGAAATGTAAAGAGGGAGAAGGAATTACCCTTTATAGTACGGAACAGAAAAATCTGAAAGGTAGTCATATTATCACTGTATACCAAGATAGCGATGGAGATGAATGGATATTGACCGACAAAGGCGTTTCCATCGTCGGAGAAAAGAAAATAGAATCTAATATTCCTTTTCAAAGCATTAGAGAAGATAACGGTAATATATATCTGATATCCCCTGACAATCAAATGGCTATATATCAGCCAAAAACACAGCAACTTCAATTTCTGGAAATGCCTTTCCCAACTTCCAATCAGATCTATTCTATCCAGAACTTGGGAAAAGACAGTATTGGTTTATCCACCGATAATGGCTTGTACATCTTCTTTGCCCGAAACAAGAAATTCCGGCAAATAGATCCCCGTACACCTACTTACCCCTCATCCAGAGTTGCATCTGCATTTAAGGACCGCTATGGAGAATTATGGTTGTTTTCCGATATAAGTGGAGTGGTACGCTACAATTTATCTACAGAGGACAAACAACATTACGTAACTCCTCAAGAAGATCTCCCCAATGCTGAACGTGTTAACCGTGATTTTATCTTCGAGGACTTGCAGGGAACTTTGTGGATGAATCCTCATAACGGAGGTTTCTGTTACTATGACCGGAAAGACCAACAATTAAAGCCATATTACACCAACTATAATGATCCGGGATCCAAATACAGCCCCAATATTCTCAACTATTTCCTCGATTGCCAAGGGAATCTGTGGTTCTGCAATAACTGGGATGTGACCAAAATATCATTTTTTCCCCATGCCTGCCATCTGGAATCCATTGATAATGGTTTTGAAACCCGCGCTTTCCTGATAGACCGAGAAAAAGACTTCTGGGTAACCACCAAAAAGGGATTTATCAGAATTTATCAGGCTGATGGAAATCTAAAAGGGTATCTGACTCCAGAAGGTACCATCAGTTCAAAACCTATATCATTTTCCAAGAACATCTACTGTTTTATGGAAGACACCAAAGGTATTATCTGGATGGGCAGTAAACAAGACGGACTCTTCCGAGTAGAAAGAGCCGGCGATAATAGTTTCAAGATAACCCAGTTTACCCACCAAAAGGGTGACCCGTACAGTTTAAGTCATAATAGTATTTATACTATCTATCAAGACAGCCGGAAACGTATTTGGATAGGTTGTTTCGGAGGAGGCCTGAACCTGCTAGAAGAAACGCCGGAAGGAAAAATCCGGTTCCTGCATAATGGAAATCAACTCAACAAGTATCCCAAAACACATTTTGCTAAAGTACGGTACATCACCGAAATCGAGAATGTATTGCTGGTGGCTACAACAGAAGGGTTACTAACATTCTCTTCTGAATTTATACGACCGGAAGAAATCAGTTTTCACCGGAACATACGGATTCCGGACAAGATATCCAGCCTTAGTAGTAATGACGTCACCTATATCTATACAGACAGCCGGAAAGACACTTATGTACTTACATTTACCGGTGGTATTAATAAAATCCTGTCCGACAACCTGCTAAGCAATGAAATTGAGTTCAAGACATACACCACACAGGATGGTCTTCCCTCCGATCTGGTACTCTCTATGATTGAAGATAACCAGAAGAACCTTTGGATTATATCAGAAAATGCATTGAGTTGTTTCAATCCGGAAAAGGATACTTTTGAATATTATGACAAGAAGTATCTGCAAAAGGAACTTTATTTCACCGAAGCCGCTCCTGTACAAAACGGACAGCACCAACTACTGCTAGGTACGGATATCGGAGTTCTGAAAATAACACCAGAGCAACTCAAAAAGAGTACCTATACTCCCCCCATTGTATTTACAGACCTGAAAATACAAGGTGCTTCACAGGATTTGGACATTGACGATCTGGAAGAATTAAAATTGAAGCCTTCCGAGCGCAATGTTATTTTTCAATTTGCCGCTCTGGACTATACAGATCCAGTCTCCATCAGTTATGCTTACCGCTTGAAAGGACTGGAAGAACATTGGAACGAAGTAGATAACAGCCGTTCTGCAAGCTATATCAATCTTCCTCCGGGAAAATATGAACTACAGGTACGCTCTACTAATAGTGACGGAGTATGGACGGAAAAAGTACGGGTACTGCCTGTCACCGTACTTCCCACATTCTGGGAAACTTACTGGGCATGGTTGCTTTATGTTATCTTGTTTATATTGTCAACGGCAACTATCGTCTATATCATTCTCTACATCTACAGGCTGCGGCACCGGATAAGCCTGGAGCAACAACTGGCTAATATAAAATTGCGTTTCTTCACCGACATTTCGCATGAACTGCGTACCCCGTTGACACTCATATCCAGTCCGGTGACCGAAGTACTGGAACATGAAACACTTTCTACCAACGCACGCAAGCACCTGACATTGGTACATAAGAATACAGAACGCATGCTTCGCCTGGTAAACCAGATTTTGGATTTCCGGAAAATAGAGAATAAAAAGATGAAAGTATTACTGGAAAAGACGGATGTGATTGCATTGTTGCAAAAAGTAATGGATAATTTCCGCCTCATTGCGGAAGAGAAGAATATAAACTATCAACTGCAAACCAACCAGGAAGCAATATCTGCCTGGATCGATCAGGACAAATTCGAAAAGATTATCTTCAACCTGTTATCCAACGCATTCAAATACACTCCGGCAGATAAATCCATTACAGTTTATGCCAATGTGGAAGGGGATAAATTAATTGTATCAGTAACCGATGAAGGTATCGGCATTGATCCGAAGAAACAACAAACACTCTTCCAACGTTTTGAAACACTGGTGAAGTATAATATATTGCAACCTTCCTCTGGTATCGGTTTGTCACTTGTGAAAGAACTGATTGAACTGCACTGTGGTAGTATCGAAGTAAAAAGCCAGCCCGAAGTAGGCAGCGAGTTTATTGTTACACTGCCAATGGGACAAAAAGCATATGAAACAAATGAGAATACCGAGTTCATCTTGAATGATGGAGCTTCTGCAGAAACACCCGGCACGGATAATGAAACTTTATCCGCCGTATCTGCAAATACGGATGAAACTGAACCGATCTCTATACTGATTATAGAGGACAATACGGAATTACGGGGATTCCTGCATACCATTCTTGCGGAAAATTACAAGGTCATTGAGGCAACCAATGGTCAGGAAGGTTTGGAACGTGCCCAAGAGTATGTTCCCGACCTTATCCTGAGTGACATCATGATGCCGGTAATGGACGGGCTGGATATGGTAAAGAGTATCAAAGGAAACCGGGATATCTGCCATATACCTATCATCCTGTTATCAGCCAAATCTTCACTGGATGACCGCATCTCCGGATTGGAGCAAGGTATTGACGATTACATTACCAAACCTTTTAGCGCCACTTATCTGAAAGCCCGTATCAAATCTCTACTGTATCAGCGCAAACAGCTACAGGAAATCTACTGGAAAGAGTGGTCGGAAAAACAGGAAAAACCTTCGGCATCTTCCATTGACTTATCACCTTCACAGCCACAGATCACCCCTTACGATGAGCAATTCATGCAACAAGTAATGGAAATAATGGAAAAGGAAATGGACAATTCCGAGCTGACCATCGAAGAATTTGCACAGAAGTTGGGACTGGGACGTACAGTATTCTACCAGAAGTTGAAATCCATCATCGGCTTGTCACCTGTAGACTTTATACGGGAAATACGAATCAAACGTGCTGTACAGTTAATAGACAGTGAAGAATATAACTTCTCACAAGTAGCGTATATGACAGGCTTCAATGATCCTAAGTACTTCAGTAAATGTTTCAAGAAGCAAGTGGGAATGACTCCATCAGAATATAAAGGAAAGTCCGGACTTTCATAAGCCCGGACTTTCTTTTGAGAGAATCTTATCTTGAATCTAATACCTACAAATTAAAACCATCTCGGGTCTCCTGCTACGCCTGTTCCTGCAAATCCAGCACCCGGTTTAATGTGGAAATCACCATTGGCAGGATCTACAAACAATCCGTAAATATCCAGCCCTACTACTGTGATATCAGTCAACGGTCGAGAGTCTTCCACCAGGTCATTTGTTCTGTAAGAGCCACCATAAGAAATGGAAACATTACCGTAGTTACCATTCGTAGAGTGAAGCTTCTGACCACCGTTAGGACCGGCAAAAATACAATTCTCAATGGTCAGTGTCGGCTTAGAATTATTGTCAAGCAACCAAAGGTGAGTCATCTTTTCCGCAATATTTACCAGAGTTATGTTCTTGAACTTGATATCAGTCTTCACACGTATATCAGCAATACGGGTGTTGAATTCGGTCAGTGTACTGTTTGTAACATTAATAGAAGGAATGGTACATCCTGAACCTACATTAAGGAAACTCCAGCCTCCGGTATTCGATACCAAACAGTTATTGAAGTTGATACTGTTACCTTCGGCACCACTGTGAAGACGAACCGCAGAGTTAACCTTCTTCACTTCGCATCCCTCAAAGTTGATATCATGGAATTTCTCCGCACCTACTTGGAACATGAATCCACCGTCTGAATTCATACTGAGATATTCGAAGTTCACATCTTTCACTTCACTTTCAATTGCAAAATAGACTTTGTTCAGTTGCGACAACTTGCCTCTGGCATCTTCCGAACCGACGAAACTCACATCTTCTATTCCGGTTGGAATCATAATCGTACCTTCCAAATTCCATTCCAAACCGGCCGCAAAATTTATTGTAGCTCTCTTATACCCTTTTCCAGCAAATTCGGTCAGGAATTCATTGATATTTTCCACTCCGATATAACCAGGAACATTAAGAACAACACTATTTATAAAACCGGAAGTTTTCACATCCATCGTTCCACGCAATACTTCATTATAGAATATCTGTACAATATAAGAAGTACCCATTTCAAGACCTTCAAAAGTTGCACTGGCATTTTGTATTTCGGCTGCGGTCAATGCATGGTTTTCAACCACTACACTGTCCGTATCCATCAACACAAGGTTAGTCACACGGTCAGTCTGCTCCCAAAGCATAGTAAGACTGTTAACCGTTGGTCTGCATCCTCTGAAAATCTGTTCAGCCGGCGTAGTGAAAGTAAATGAACTCAGTTTGGACTTCAAGGATGCATCAGCATTCTCAGCATGCATACGTACCCAGTAGTTGGTAGTACCATCGAAGCCTTCAAACCATGTACGATATTCCACCTTCATGGCTGTATTGGAGTCTGCAAACGGTGTCAAAGTATCAGCTAAAATCACAATCGACTTATCAATTGTTGTAAAGTCAGCATCTTTACTGAATTCAAATACGTAATTGGCAGCATCAACTACTCTAGTATGTTTAATTTGGATGGAAGTAGGTTTCAGGCTACTTGCCTCAAAAATCAAAGGCTTGAACAGACGGTTCTCACCGGTGGCCACTTCCCAGTCATTCACGTCACGGTCGCACGATGAAAAGACTGCGGCTACCATCACAAGGGATGCGAATATGTTTTTAAGTTTCATAATCTTCATTTTTTAATTCTATAGTCCGTTTATTAATAACCGTAGGAATTTACCAGATTACCCTTTGACTGATAAATGTCCGTATCATAGATAGCGTATGGATGGCGGTAATTACAAGTTCCGTTACCGATAGGATATTGTTTCAGCATATCTCCAATTTCGGCACCATTCTTCAATCTGCTAAGCAATGCACTATAGTCATAAGATGCATTGATACCGGTTGCCATCACCAGAATCTTGGCAAGTTCGTCACGGTAAGTAGTGCCGGAACCGGTTTCAGGTTTCGCATAGGCTTTCGGGAACCAATCCAGCTTTTCATAACCAGCAGGGGCTGTACCCAACTCCTGATAATAGTTGGGACTTGAATAGTCTACATACAGGTTGTCATCTGTTCTCTTCTTGTAATACAATACCGTCGGGAAGTCCGTAGGCTGATATGTCTTATCAAAAATCGTCACCGGATGTTGATTATCGAGCATCAGACAAAGAGTTTCTTTCATAGTTTCAATCTTAGTATCAAGCAATCCCCAACGAATCAGGTCCATCTTACGAATACCTTCACCGCCAAACTCCCAGGCACGTTCATTCACGATAGCATTGAAGAAGTCGGAATCATATTGCAGGATTTCAGAAGACCCTGTGCCAAATGCACGCTCACGAACTTTTTCCAAAGCCTGGCGGGCAGTCATACCGGCAGTTGTGTTCAATTGGTCCGGACCATAAAGTTCATTCATAGCCTCAGCAAACATCAGGTAGATATCAGAATAACGCATCACAATCCAGTTGATACCTGTAGCTACACGACCGGCAGCCGCCAAGTGAAGGGCACGGTAAGTTTCACTGGTCCAATACATACGCCATTTGGCATAGTGAACGTTTACTGCATTCAGGCTAAAGTCCTCATAGTTTTCTTTGCGCCAACGGCCGAAAGTCAGTGTTACATCACGACGTTTGTCAGTTTTGCCAAAAGAATAGAAATAATAGATAGTAGAAGTAACATAACTGCTACCCATACCTTGCTGTCCGTACATAGAACCTTGCTGTACTTCCCAACCCATCAGAGTACCAACATCACCGGTATTACCCACACCTAAGCCTACCTCATACAAATTTTCGTTATAAGGATTCTGATCCAGATGGTTCACCGTCTTCCAGATGTTTTCAAAATCGGGGTCCAATTGATGCGGATTCTCAGGATCACCCAGAATCTCGGCACATTGTTTAGCTGCTATTTCATAATACTCCTTATAATTCTTTACCCGCCCTACATAGTAGCCGTTCATTTCAGGAATAGATGGATGCTTCTCCAATTGTAAGTCAGGGAACTGATTTCCATCGCGTAACGACCAGCCACCGGCAAACAATGCTACACGTGCCAACAGGCCTTTTGCGAATCCTTTGCTGATACGTTCTGCCGTAGAGGCTTTACCACTGCCCAACCAAGGCAGGTATCCAATTGCTTCCTGCAAGTTTTTCACAAGGTCGGCATAAACAGAATCACGGTCAATCTTGCCGATGTATACATTGGAAAGGTCAGAATTGGAAGTTGTCTTCTTATAAGGAATATCTCCATAAATACGTACCAACTCAAAATAAGCCAAAGCTCTCAGAGTTAAAGCTTCGCCCAATAACGGTTGGCCCACTGCCGGATTTGTTTTCAGCAATTCTCCTTCACGCATTCCTTCCACCGCAGCCGAAGCCAATTCGGCAAAACGGAAAATATTGTTCCAACGGGTAGTGGAGTTACCTGAATTACCGTAATAGTGATTCTGACCATAGTCACTGTTCACTTCTTTATAATTGGTAAGATAAAGATTACAGGTTTCCGTATCACTGATATTCTGCCAGTTTACAGAAATCTTTTGTCCGTAAACGTAAGTATCGGACATGGTAGCATAAACTCCCATCAAAGCCGCCTCAGCCATAGCCTCGGTGTTGAACACGTTCGTGTTGCTCTGTTTGGAAGGCGTATCAGTAGCCAAGAAGTCATCACAAGAAGTAGTGACCAGCATGGCAGCAGCCAAAGTTAATATATATAATTTCTTCATGATTATTAGTTTTTTAAAGTGTCAGGTTAATACCAAATAAGAATGAATGTGCTTTCGGATAAGCAGAGTAGTCAACACCCGGAGTCAACGGAGTACTACGGCGGGTATCTACTTCAGGGTCCTGCCCGGAATACTTAGTCCAGCAATGCAAGTTGTAACCGGTGAAGTACACGCGGAGTTTCTCAACCAGGAACTTCTTTGTCCATGCTTTTGGTAATGTGTAACCGATAGTCAGGTTACTCAGGCGAAGGAATGAACCGTCTTCGATAGCATAGTCCGTCAGAACAGTGGAGTTCATCAACGGATGCCAGATAGTGGCATTCTGGTTGATTTCCTGCAAGCGTGCCGGATTAGCATATTCACCATACATGATGTTGTAACCGGTTTCCGGGTCAATGGTTGTGAAACGTTTATCCAAAGACATATCGCTGCTCAGGTTCTGATATTTCTTGGAACCTGCATAAGTTGTATTATCAATCTTATTTGCATTAAGGATATCATTTCCATAGCTCCAATTGAACTGTATGCCAAAGTCTATACCTTTATAATCTGCATTAATATTAAAGCCACCGGTATGTTTCGGCATAGTGTTACCAATAATAGTACGGTCATCTGCCGTAATCTTATCAGAATCAGTATCCGTCAGTTTTTTCAGTTTCATGTGTCCCGGACCAAACCAGTTACCGCTGGTTGCGATAATATCGCTACAATCAGCCACGCCCGGTTTGATGATCCAACGTTTTGTTTCTTCATTGAAAGTGAAATCATCAAAAGAATAGAAACCATCTTGCTTATATCCCCATATCTGACCGATAGATTTGCCTACAATAGCACGATAGTCGTCCGAACCGATGCTTACGCCCCATCCTGAAGATGCAATCATAGAATCGGAACCATCCAGTTTGTCAATCGTATTACGGTTGAAAGAGATATTGAAGCCCAATGACAAGTTGAAGTCTTTAGTTTCAATGGCATACCAGTTGGCTGTTAATTCCAAACCTTTGTTGGTTGTTTGTCCCAGGTTACGATATTGAGTGGCATAACCGGAGTGAGTCGGGATGTCCACAGCCAGAATCAAATCTTTAGTTACGTCATTATAAGCATCTATCACCACATTCAGTTTATCATTGAAGAAGCCCAGATCCAGACCAAGATTGGCAGAAGTCTTGGTTTCCCAAGTCAGGTTCTCATTGCGGAGTGTATTGGTCGGTTTCAAACCGCTCTGCACTTTCTCACCGATATAGTAAAGTCTGTTGGCAGCACTTTCAAAGCTGTATTGCTGACGCCAGTAAGAGCCCACACGTGCATTACCTACCTGTCCGTAGCTCAAACGAACCTTGGCATTGGACAACCAGTTCTTAGTAGCTTCCATAAACGGCTCTTCGGACAGGCGCCATGCCAATGCACCGGCAGGGAAGAATCCCCATTGCTTTCCGGGAGCAAATACATTTGTACCGTCTTCACGAGCTGTGAAAGTCAGATAATAACGGTCTTTCAGTGTATAGTTCAAACGGCCGAAGAAAGAAGAAGTACGCGAAGGTTCGCCTATATCATTGTAAGTAGGCAGCGGATCACCATAGTTCCACATAGCCAATACTTGCTCTGCCGTAAAATCTTTCGGGAAGAACTTGGACTGAAGAGTCATCTTATCCGACTTTCCGGAAAAGATTTCCTGCCCTAACATAATATTGAAACGGTGATCTTTCGCAACAGTAAAGTCATAGGTGAGATGATTCTGCACCGTGAAGCGGTAGCCGTCAGTATATTCACGCTTGGCAACAGGCTGTCCGCCATTGGCATTAGACTCACCAGTCTTTTTTAACCAAATGTTATCCGTATGAGCTTTCTCGTAAGAATAACTACCCTGAACGCGATAATCCAAACCTTTAATAATGTGGAATGTCAAACCGGCATTATAAGAGTTGACAAAGGAATATTGTTTCTTATACTCATTGGTAATGTTATAAATCGGGTCGTTCAACATACTGGCAGCTTCCGCCCAGTCAAGTTCTTCGGAAGTTCCTGCCAGGTTCTCCATAGACAATGTTGTGATACTCTTTACCGGAGCATATTTGACACCATCACGGAGCTTACGACCACCGGATACATCAGGACCATCAATCACCGTATTCGTGGTACGGGCCGTAATATCCAGATCGATAACCTTACCGAAAGACTTGTTCAACTTAATATTAAAGTTATCACGTACATAGTTAGAGTTCAGCATGATATAGTCTTCATCATCACGTGTATAACTGATATTGTAGCGCATAGTTTCCGTACCGCCTGAAAGAGATACATTGAAGTTCTTCTGTACACCGGTATTTCCATAAAGCTGGTCCTGCCAGTCGATGCCTTCACGATACTTGTAGAGATCTATATCATCCCACATACCATACATACTGTAGAAACCGGCACTGGATACATTCGGACTCGAATCGATTTCCTTCTGATAATACACATATTCATAAGGAGAAAGTACATCCGTCAGGTTATACGTCTTCTTAATACCAACATAAGAGTTCACATCCACCACTGTTTTGCCAGCCTTACCACTCTTGGTAGTCACCAACACTACACCATTGGCACCCTTAGCACCATAAATAGCTGTAGAAGAGGCATCTTTCAACACCGTAATATCTTGAATATCGCCGGGAGGGATATCGTTGATATTCTTCACGATAAAACCGTCTACAATATACAGCGGAGAGTTGTCCTGAGTGATAGAACCACCACCACGCACACGCACCTTGATTTCAGCATCGGGAGAACCGTCTGTCACCGTTACGTTTACACCGGCCAGATGTCCGCTCATTGCCTGTAAGGCAGAAGTTACGGGAATGTCTTTCAGAACTTTGTCATTCATGGAAGAAACGGACCCCGTCAGGTCCTTCTTCTTCATTGTACCATAACCCACAACCACTACTTCATCCAACATTTTAGAGTCATCCTGAAGCTTAATGCTCAGTGTCTTTCCGGCAACCGCATCTACTTCCTGGGACTGCATACCTATGTATGAGACAACCAGTTTCTTACTCTTTCCACTGACTCTTAAGGTAAAATCACCGTTTATATCGGTAATTGTTCCGTTGCCGGCATTACCTTTCTCTACAACAGATGCACCGATAACACCTTCTCCGGTCGAGTCCGTCACATTACCCTTTACGGTAATCTCTTGTGCAGACAGCCCGATGGGAACCATCAACAGTATGGTCATTAGCCATACAAAACACTTGTTTTTCATTTCTACAGATTTTTGTTTCACATTAATAAAGGATTTAGTTTCACTTATTTTTCCTGATGCAAAAGTGACTAATTAAGGATATAGAGAGGGGTAAAAACTATCGGAAAAAGAGGAAAATATCTGTTATACCAATAAATACAAGCGGTTTACACAAAAAATCCCGGACTTTCACAAGCCCGGGATTCCACATGCAAAAAATGTCAATGTATTATAGTGCCGTTACTATTCATTAACTTAAAGAGAACTCCTAAGTCCTAATGAACCATAACGATTGACCGCACATACTTTCAATTTTCCTCTTATTCCGGATGCCAGATGAAAGGCTGTCTTTTGGGTAAGCCCCACCACTTGTTCGTCATCGAAAATGATATAGCCGGCAGCCTCGGGCACAGCATCCCAACTAACTTTCTTTCCTTTCAGTTTCAGTTCACGGGCAGCCGGTAGTTTTTCCATCATTGCACGAGGATCCCAACCGTCATTGCCGGGAATAATGCGTTCGTACACATATCCATCCGCTTCTTCCTTCGTGATAGTGGCAGGACAGGAACCTTTCGGAGGATTATTCGGACCACGTCCTTCATATTCGGTTTTGCGTTGGCTCAAGTCCAGGATGTTACCTTCAGCATCACGGCTGTCATATTCAGCAAACAAGGCAGGTATGGCA
>CAMTFK010000121.1 GCA_947071285.1 uncultured Bacteroides sp.
CACCCGGTCCGAAGTAAGATACTTCGTTCAAGACGAATCTGTTAATCATAATACGTTCATTTAAGTTCCGCAGGGTCTTTGGTGTTGAGTATGCGGAAAGTTGATACTTCATTTTGTATCCGACAAAATTAGGAAATATACGATAAGAAAAAGCAAAGCATTCTGATTTTTATCGTATTCAGAATGTTTTTATGGATACAGTGATAATATAGTTGCTATCAAATACCAATTTGCATAGTTGTGAACTCACAAGCCATAACTTTTGCCGATATATTCTCACTGCAATGAGATTTTTTTCCCATCGTAGTGAGAACTTTTTCTCATCACAGTGAGAAAACCCTTTGTCGAGTGATCTAACCTACTTATTTAAACCTCGACGTATCCACCTCTTCCCTCTTCTTTTCCTTATATCCTCCGAACTTATACGTGAGCGATACACCGAACTCCCGGAAGCAGCTATAGTCATTCGTCACGTTCTGTGTGCCGAAGCGAATGCGCGGTTTTATCTGCCCTGTCTCGAAGATATCATTGCAATAGAGGTTAAGAATCGCTTTACCTTTGGCAAAACCATAACGCAACGCAGCATTCACATAGCCCGATGAAGGCAAATCATAAATACCTTGGGTAGCTTTACTACGTGCCATTCCTGTCAGTGTAAGTTTCAAATCCGGTTTTTTAGAAAGGGTGAAATTATTTGTCAGCACTGCAATACCGTAACAGATATTACGGTCAAAGGGAATATCCCAGAAATCATCATCCTTCTCATGGTGCCATACTCCAATCAGAGTTAAGCGAGTATTTAACCATTGCTTTATATCAAAAGGTATAGAAGCTTGTAATCCTGCCTGTTGCTGAAAATTAAAATTGAGATGTTTGTAGATTTCTACCAGACGTTCCTGAGATTGATAAAGAGTCTGGGTAGATTTATCCTTTGTATGAGTGAGCCATGCGCTAAAGATGTATTTACTTTTCAAAACATGTGTCAGTTGAATCTGATATTCTTGCGCCGGCTTCAGAAGCGGATTCCCATGGATTTCAGAATATCCGCCGCCCAGATAAGAGATGGCATCCTGCACAGCCCAGTAATCGGGGTAATCTTTATCACTGCTCAAAGCAAGTTGCCAGACTTGTCCGGGGGCAGGCATATAAGTAAGATTGATGGTAGGATACCAGTCCCATTGATTCCATGCAGGCGTCTTGTAATGCTCCACTGCAAGCGAGGCATCCATAGAAAGTTTATCGCCGAAACTCTTGTTAAACCCGGCATAGAAATTCAGAGTTTGTTCGCGACGGCGGGATTTCATATCATCGGGAATACCGTTGCTTGTTCCTGCTTTCGCATCCGTATCGTAATAATATTGATAACTGTGGTCGATGCTGGTAGTATAGATGGCACCGTAGTTTAATCCCCATCCGTGTCCCAAATCATGTTCCTGAGAAAGGAAGAACTTCCAACGGTTGATGCGCTGGCAATCTTCGGTGAAGAAAGCAAGCTCCTCACCTTGCATGACGCTATGCAGCAGTTGGTCGGACGGAGAACGGTAGTATGTCAGTTCGGCACCGGCTTTCAAACCGAAGGGAGTGCGATAGTCCAGACGCCCGTTGTGCAGCCAGTCTCTGCTATTGCTGCGGGTGTTGGATTGCTGTGTACCGGAAATATCTATCAGACTATGGTAAGTAGAGTAACTTCCGTTATAAACAAAGCTCAATTGATGGTCTTTGGCAATGTTATAATCCGCCCCTAGCCGGAAACTATGGGTATGGTGGCGGCTTCGGCCCACCTCATCGGTGTTTATGTGGTGGGTCGAACCGTCCGCCTGAGAATGCATAGACTCTTTGTCGGTCAGGCTGTAACCCCTGCCGTGAATATGCGAGTAAAGAAAATCTGCTGAGAATTTATTTCCGTTATATAGCAAGCTGGCACGTTCGTTGAAGCCTTCGTAGTGTTTTTGCTGATATTTTCCGTAGACTTCACCCTGCCAGGATGAGGAACCTCCGGTGCTTTGCTTCAAGGTGATATTGATGAGTGCACCACGCACCTGATAACGCGCCGGGGCATTATACATTACTTCCGCTTTCTCGATACGACTGGCGGGGATGCTTCTTAATAAAGAATAGAGTTGCTCGGTAGTCATGGTCGTCACTTTGCCATCCAGCACCACCGTCACGCCTTGTCCTGCCAACATCAGTCCGCCATTCATTTCTGTCACGCCGGGCAGTTCTTTTACGGCATCATAAGCGTTATCTACAGGAAGATTGCCGATAAGCCGCGGAAGGTCGTACACCAGTTTGCCTTGTTCCGCTTTCACGATGGGGCGTTGTCCGGTAATCATGACTTCGGGAAGGGATTGATAGATACTATCCAAGTGAGCGTCTGTGGTAATAAGACTATCGGCACTGAGAATACGCCCATTATCCGCATTTGCACTATCCGGCTTCTCCTGTGCAGAGAGGCTTACATTTAAAGCGCAAAATATCAGGGAAAGAAAGTAATTACATCTCATGTTTATTCGTTTTAGTTATGTACGACAAAGAACGGGGAAAATTACCGGAACTTATGTTATCTCAAACTTATGTAGTCTTATTTACTGTTATCAGAACTGTTATTTAGTCTTATCACCCGTCTAACTACCGGTTATCTTTCTTACCTTTGTTTCATTAAAAATACAGAGATCGCATGAAACTACCTTTCAAACTTATCGCCATATTAGTTTTCATTTCCCTGCTGGGCATCTTTGCCTACCAGGCATACTGGCTCACAGGATTATACAGCACGATGAAGCATGATTTGGAACAAAACATTGTGGAAGCTATGCGTATGAGCGATTATAATGAAATGATGCTTCGCGTAGAAGGGTTGCAGAAGGATAACGAAAACCACGGAGAAGTTGAAGTATCCGCCGGATACGACTCGGACACAGGGAAATCTTATGTACGCAGCAGCACTACCATCGACAGGACAGACACAATAGCAAAAAGCAGTAAGGAAGAAATTATCTCTAAAGAAGCGCCACAGGCAGCCCTGCATACCGATGGCGGATTAGACCTGATTTTACGTAATAAAAGCACTATGCTGGAACTTGCCACTTACTTCCAACGAGGATTACATTCGGGACTGGATATTATCTCCGATCCCGACATTGCCGTCTATGACAGTTTGCTGAATTTTCAATTGCGCGATAAAGGTATTGCCCTTCCCTATCTTCTGGAATATCTGTACACCAGTTCCAATCCGGATCCATCTCGTGCATTTATCGACACAATTGCCTCCGTCAGCACGCCCGGCTACGTGCCGAGCCGGAAAGCCGCACAATACAATTATTCTTTCGACATTCATTCCAACAAGGCATATCGACTCACAATAGAACCAATAAATAAACTTGTGCTCCGGCAGATGAGCGGCATCCTTGCCACGTCATTCATCATCCTTATTATACTGAGCTTTTCCTTCTGGTTTCTTATTCGCACCATTCTGCGGCAAAAGACACTGGAAGAAATGAAAAGTGATTTTACCAATAACATCACCCACGAGCTAAAAACGCCCATTGCCGTAGCGTATGCTGCCAACGACGCATTGCTCAATTTCAATCTGGCGGAAGACAAAATGCAGCGGGACAAATATCTGAACATCTGTCAGGAACAGTTGCAACGGTTGAGCGGACTGGTAGAACAGATTCTCTCAATGAGTATGGAACGCCGCAAAACATTCCGCCTGCATCCTGAAAATCTCCATCTGCACGACCTGTTCCCTACACTTATCGAGCAGCACAAACTGAAAGCAGGCAAGCCTGTGGAAATCACCCTCGACATCGAACCGGAAGATTTAACAGTAACCGCTGACCGCACTCACTTCAGCAACATACTGAGTAATCTGATAGATAACGCTATCAAATATTCTCCGGAAGAAGCAGATGTAGTTGTTCACTGCCGGAAGACAGAAACCGGACAAATAGAAATCTCCGTCAACGATCACGGAACGGGTATTCCCGCAGACAAACAACTGCTTATTTTTGATAAGTTCTATCGGGTACCGACAGGAAACATTCACAACACGAAAGGCTTTGGGCTGGGACTTTTTTACGTGAAAACTATGGTGGAGAAGCACAATGGAACCGTGACCGTGAAGAGTGAACCGGGAAAAGGAAGTACGTTTACAATAAGACTCTAAATAGTATTACTTGTTATGAAACTCGATTAATATATGGAAAAAATCAAGGTATTACTGGTGGAGGATGAACAAACCCTCGCCATGATTATAAAAGATACATTGGAAGGACAAGACTTCATTATCCACACTGCCAATGACGGTGAAGAAGGTCTGCGCCTATTCTTCGACTTGCGCCCCGACGTATTGGTGGCTGATGTTATGATGCCCCATATGGACGGTTTTGAGATGGTGCGCCGCATCCGGCAAACAGACAAACAAACACCGGTACTTTTCCTCACCGCCCGTTCAGCCATCAACGATGTAGTGGAAGGCTTTGAACTTGGTGCGAACGATTATCTTAAAAAGCCATTCGGCATGCAGGAACTGATTGTACGCATCAAAGCATTAGTGGGTAAAGCATTCGCTTTCAAAGAAGAGCCTAAGCAGAAAGAGACTTGTTTTGAAATAGGCAAATATCACTTCAACTCCATTACACAGATGCTTTCACATACCGGAATAGAAGAAGAGCTCTCCCATCGCGAATCCGAAATACTGAAACGTTTATGCGAGAATCGTAACCAGGTAGTGAACACCCAAAATATTTTGCTCGACCTTTGGGGAGACGACAGTTTCTTCAACTCCCGCAGCCTGCATGTCTTCATCACCAAACTCCGCCATAAACTTTCTAAAGACGAATGTATCCGCATCGTCAATGTGCGGGGCATCGGATACAAGCTTATTATAAACTGAAACTAACTACTTATGAAGAAACTATTCATCTCACTGTTCCTCCTTTCTGTTTTTCTCCGTATTGCCGCGCAAAACGAACAACCGAAGGATAGCACATCACTAAAACGCCCTTCTACGGAAATCAATAGACTGCCACAAATGACTCCATCTTCTACGTCATCTGCCACTCTCAACCGGGAAGTACCCATCCATGCTCCCATCAATGCTGATAGCATAACTCTGAATGTGCCTCCACTACCTACTTATATCCCCAATCTGCCATGGATGGATGTGAAGATGGGGAAAATGGTCAGTCATTACGATCCTTTTGTGATGGATTATGAACTCTATGACACTTTTATACTTTCCGGCAAAACGGCGTTGAGTACATTCAGCACATACAACACTTATCCCACTATGGGAACGATCATTCAGGCAGGCGCCAATTATACCTATCGTCCCAATGAACGGTGGGAACTCAGTGGTGGCATGTATACTGCCAAATACACCATGCCATCGCGCATGCACGGTTCCCAATTCGACATCGGACTGGATGCCTCTGCTGCTTACCGCATCAACGATCATCTTCGCATCCGCCTATTCGGACAGTATTCCGCTTTTGGAAGAGAGAACTCCTTTAACGGATATATGAATCCAATGTATCCGCAAAGTTGTTTCGGCGCTGTAATGGAGTGGAAGATCAATAATGTTCTGGAAATACATGGCGGAATGGAACGAGTGTATGACGCCACTAAAATGAAGTGGGTCACGGCACCTATACTCTATCCGGTCATTAACCTCCGGAAGAAAAAATAGTTGCTATTATTAAACGGGCTGCATCCCTTATACGAGATACAGCCCGTTTGTCTACTGGTTAGAGAGGAACAAAATATATCGAATAGTATATCATAATCACTTAAAACTGTTCAAAGGTAATAACAATTCTCAAATTATAGCATATTATATACAACTTTTCTTTTAATAATTACTATATATTTCCATAATTCACACTTATTTGTTATATTCGCCTTTAAATAAAGACCATTTAAGTGATGAAACAAATAGGCTTAATCATACTTTTATGCTTTCTCTCCATTCGGGTGAATGCTCAGAATGAAATACCTGCCGACAGCATTCGTAGCATGGATATGCCGGCTACAAAAGATTTTGGTGGCTTCCTTTTGGATATGAACCTGATGAAAATGGCAGCCCCTCAAATGCCAAGGTTCACCTTGGACATTCCTGATGCCAGCAAAGACTACAGTTTTATGTTTCGCATGGACCCAAACGTAACATATTCACAGGGGTATTCGCATATATTCAGTTTAGGTAGTTCTACTATATATAGTATGAATCCTTTTGGACTGACAGGCTTCGGAACGTCGCCCCAGAACTTACAGATGGGTAGTTTCCGGTTGAAAAATGGCATGCGTATCAATACGTACGGGGAATATGACAAAGACGGCCGGAAAGTATATAACCCTTCTGCTCTGCCATGGGAACGGAATAATTTCAAAGGTGCTTTTGAACTGAAATCAGCTAACGGATCATTTGGATTGAGGATTGAAGTGCAACAAGGAAAGACTGGACCATATTAAAAGAAAGATAAAATATGAAAAAGAAAATATTGGTAATAGGTGCCAATGGTTTTACAGGGCGCCGGGTGTTGAATGACTTGTCTCGCAATGACGAATATATTGTAACAGGTTGTTCCTTGCATGATGACATTGCTCCCGGTTCCGGGAATTATCATTTCATTAGTGCAGATGTCTGCCAAATGGGAGAACAGGCTGCACTGTTTCGTGAAGTGCGCCCCAATGTGGTTATCAATGCTTCTGCCTTATCTGTACCAGATTATTGCGAAAGCCATCGTGAGGAAGCGGAAAGTATTAATATCACTGCCGTGGGACAATTCGCTTTCCGATGTGAAGTGTCCGGAGCACGCTTCATCCACCTTTCAACCGATTTTGTATTCAGCGGAGATAGTGGTCAGCTTTATACGGAAGCAGATACGCCTGCTCCGGTCAATTATTATGGCGTAACGAAGCTGAAAGGTGAACAACGGGTAGCTGAGCTATGCAATAATTATGCCATTATACGTGTGGCTGTGGTGTATGGTGCTGCCCTGCCGGGACAGCATGGAAATATATTGCAGCTAGTGGCTAATCGTTTGAGAAATAACGAAGAAATAAAGGTGGTTTCCGACCAGTGGCGCACACCGACTTATGTAGGAGACGTATCTCAGGGAGTAGAAAGGCTTATCCAGCTTCCTAATAATGGTATTTATCACATCTGCGGTTCAGAGTGTCTCACAATAGCTGATATCGCTTACCGCGTAGCTGATGCTTTGAATCTGGATTACTCTTTGATTTTGCCTGTCACTACAAAGCAGATGGAAGAAACCACTCCCCGCCCCCGTTTCAGTGGACTAAGTATAGAAAAGGCACGTACCGAATTAGGCTACCAGCCACATACGCTTGAAGAAGGTATTAAACTGATGTTCAACGTTTGATCAGTGATTAGGGATGAACGATAAGTGATTAGCAATGTGCATTTACTGCTAATCACTCATCACTTATCCCTAATCATTAAATAACGTTTCCTTTATTCCACTTTCTATCATATATTTCCTCACCATTTCCAGAAGTTCATCTCCGTACTTCTCTGCTCCTTTTTTACCAAAGTAAGGTATCCGGAGAAGAGCTGCTTTATCTTCCGGTAATAAATTGGTAATACCTAAAATCGCTTTCTGCTGAATGACTGTATATACCGGCAATCCCAACTGAGATGCTTCCGCATTACGCCAAGCTACCAAACGTTTATATAATTCCGGATGTAGAATATCCGAAGGAACTTCCGCGGCTACTGCTTTTTTCCGTGAAGATCTACCTCCACTTTCTTCAACTTCTTCTTTCCGCCTTCTTTTTCCGGAAGAGTTATCGGAGCGTTTGTCCCCTCTGTTTTTCGTTGGTACTATATCATCAATGGAAAGTATTGCCTTTTGCTTTAGATACTCTCCGACATGAAAATTATTACTCACAACAAATTCCAACAAATCCACTTTCAATAAAAATATGTCATCCAATTCTTCATTAGCCGTCTTCAGTTGTTTCTTCAGCTCCTTGTTGTCAGTTTCAACTATCGTATTGCTTCTGATTGCATCCAATGGAGCTAATTGTTCTTTGAAATATTCTGCTCCCAGATGGATGCGTTCCTGCAGACCTTTATCTGTCGCATAATCTTCTGCTGCATCAACTAAACGGGTATACTGAAGACTGAATTTCTGAGCAACTTTCGTCACCTTCTCATGGAAACGGTCCGTTTCCGACTTATATTCCGCTAATAGTTTAGGATAGAGTTTATACAAATGCTCATCCAGCAATCTCACGAACCGTTTCAATGCTTGTTCCAGCGGCACGAAGTCAAATAATCCCGATAACAGTTCCAGAAAATAGGATTGTTGTAATCTCCGGTAGCGCGTTTCGTCAGGTTCATTTCTGCGTGCATCTTCCGTAAAAGCATCTACCGCACTGTCGCTGATGACTGCTCTCGCTGACAATGGGGCGCTCAGCACCATTCCTTCCAATGTCTTACAGCGACTTAATGCCACATATGTTTGTCCATGTGCAAAAGATGCGCTGGCATCTATTATGGCTCGTTCAAACGTTAGTCCTTGACTTTTATGGATGGTAATTGCCCATGCCAGTTTCAGAGGAAATTGTTTGAAAACACCCTCTATATCTTCTGTAATTTCTTTCGTTTCTTCATCCAGCACATATTTGGCATTTGTCCATTCTTCTTCTTGTAGCATAAAAGCTTCGTCGCTTCCCTTACTCCGCACTTCGATGCCTAAAGCTGACACATTCACCACTTCGCCAATCATACCATTATAATAACGGTGTTCACCAGATGAGTCGTTCTTCACAAACATAATCTGTGCACCACGTTTTAATTCCAATACTTCGTCCGTAGGATAAGAATATTCGGGGAATTTACCTTCTATCTGGGCACGGAACGTGAAAGAGCGACCGGGTAATTGTGCCAATTCATACTCATTTATACGTTGTGCCTGATAATTATGAGTAGTCAACTGAATATATCCTTCCTCTTTGGGTGGATTGAAATTTGGGATATATCTTCGGTTCAGTTCTTCCAGCAAAGTTTGGTCGCAACGATTCTCCCTGATGCGGTTCAACATATCCAAAAAATGGGTATCACTTTGACGATACACAGTTTTCAGTTCAATGGTACAGTATTCCGATTGCCGCAATGCGCGACTGGAAAAAAAATAGGGAGTGTCATAATAGCGATTCAGCATCTGCCATTCTTCATCCTTTATCACCGGAGAAAGCTGTTGCAAGTCACCAATCATCAGCAATTGTACGCCACCAAAAGGTTTACTGCGATCACGAAAACGTCGCAACACATCATCTATCGCATCCAGTAAGTCGGCACGCACCATACTGATTTCATCAATCACAAGCAGGTCTATACTACGCATTATGTTAAGCTTGTCTTTTCCAAAACGGAAACGATACTGTGCTTTGCCATCGGCACTGAATGAGGTATCAGGTACATAAGGAGCAAAGGGAAGTTGAAAGAAGGAATGTATAGTTACACCACCTGCATTGATGGCTGCGATGCCGGTTGGGGCAAGAACAACCATACGTTTGGGACTTTCGGCTTTTAGTTTCCGCAGAAAAGTTGTTTTCCCGGTACCTGCCTTACCGGTCAGAAATAGATGGGTGCCTGTATTTTCAATAAATTGCCATGCAAGTGACAATTCTGGATTCTGTTCCATTAGTTTATCAATGTTGGTTACGGAGGTGTAAAGGTAGTATAAATAAAATAGTAAGACTTCCGTTACAACATCTTTTTGCAGAAATATTTTAGTGATAAGCTACAAGTTGCTTGTAGCTCACCACATATTTATTTTAAACTTCCTGCAATAATATCCAACAGCTCGTTCGTAATAGCCTGTTGCCTACTCTTATTATATTGCTTTGTTAAATCTTGTATCAGTTCATTTGCATTATCCGTTGCCGTCTGCATAGCAAGCGTACGGGCGGCATGCTCAGAGGCATTGGAGTCCTGAAGGACAGTGAAGAGTTTCTGACTCAATACTTTCGGTAACAAATCAGCAATCAACTGTCCCACGGATGGTTCCACAATATAATCATTCTGGAAACCACGTTTCTCAGAGCCTTCTGTCGCAGCTGTTGATTCCACCTTACTTAAGTCAATGGGAAGATACTCCTCACGAGTCAATATCTGCGAACCCATTGATTTGAAGTGATGATAAATCAGCTCCACACGGTCAATCTGCTTTTCCACAAACTCCTGCATCAGTAATGCAGCAAGTTCATATGCTTGCACATACGACGGTTTTTCTGCCATTTCCTGATAACTCCCCTGCGGTGTATAGCCCAGTTTCTTCACTGCTATTTCCACCTTCTTTCCTATAGGATATATCAGGATATTCTCCTTACCAAGTGATTTATGTTCTTCTAATGTTTCACCAAGCATCTTCACTACATTTGCATTGAATGCGCCACATAGTGAACTATTGGATGAGAAAACCACTACTGCTACCCGCATTACGGGGCGCACCTCAGTATAAGGCGACTCAAACGTAGCATCAGTAGACAAGAAGTTTGTCAGAATCTCATTCAGCTTCTGTTGATAGGGCAACATATTCTCAATTCGCCCTTGTGCCTTATGCAATTTGGCGGATGCCACCATCTTCATCGCCGATGTAATCTGACGCGTACTCTTGACGGAGTTTATTCTGTTTTTTACTTCCTTTAAAGAACCCATAGCATCTTTTTTAGTGGTAAGTGATTAATGCTTAGTGATAAGTGGCAAATGAGCGCATGCCACTTATCACTAAGCATTAATCACTAATCCAAGTATTGTTTTGACATCATATCTGCTGTTTCCTCTATCTTCTTGCAAACATCATCGTTAATGACACCGCCTTTCAGTACATCAAGCACATCAGCACGATGATTCATTTCAAGCGACTCGAGAAAACTACGCTCAAAGTCAGTCACTTTATCGAGTGGAACATTGCGCAGCAAACCGTGTGTACCACAATAAAGGATAGCGATCTGCTTCTCTACTGACATTGGAGTGTACTGCGGCTGAACCAATAAGCGAGTATTCTTCTGCCCCTTGTCAATGGTCAGTGCCGTCACAGGATCCATATCACCACTGAACTTCGTGAAAGCCTCTAGTTCGCGATACTGTGCCTGGTCTATTTTCAATGTACCGGCCACTTTTTTCATCGCTTTGATTTGGGCGTTACCACCCACACGGCTAACGGAAATACCTACATTAATTGCCGGACGATTACCTTGATTGAATAAGTCTGTGTCAAGGAAGATCTGTCCGTCGGTAATAGAAATCACGTTCGTCGGAATATACGCCGATACATCTCCTGCCTGCGTTTCGATGATGGGCAACGCGGTCAACGAACCGCCACCTTTGACTTTACCTTTCAGGCTGTCGGGCAAGTCGTTCATTTCGCGTGCCACTTCCTCTTGATTGATGATACGTGCCGCACGTTCCAGCAAGCGGGAATGTAGGTAGAAAATATCACCCGGATAAGCTTCACGCCCTGACGGACGACGTAAAATTAATGATACTTCACGATAAGCTACAGCCTGCTTGGAAAGGTCATCGTAAACCACCAATGCATGGCGACCGGTATCACGGAAATATTCGCCGATGGCAGCCCCTGCAAATGGAGCATAATATTGCAATGCAGCCGGGTCACCCGCTGTAGCAGCAACCACGATTGTATAATCCATCGCGCCATATTCACGCAATGTATTTACGATGGATGCTACCGTAGAACCTTTCTGACCAATAGCTACATAGATACAATATACCGGATCGCCTGCCTCGAAATTGCCACGTTGGTTGATAATTGTGTCGATGGCAATAGCTGTCTTTCCCGTCTGGCGGTCACCGATTATCAACTCACGCTGTCCGCGACCGATAGGTATCATAGCATCTACAGCTTTCAATCCAGTCTGTAAGGGTTGGTTTACGGGCTGGCGATAGATTACACCAGGTGCTTTACGTTCCAAAGGCATTTCGCATAACTCTCCGCCAATAAGGCCCTTACCATCCAGCGGCGCTCCCAGTGGGTCGATAACACGTCCCAGCATGCCTTCTCCCACCATAATGGAAGCAATGCGCTTGGTACGTTTCACAACATAACCCTCTTTAATTTTATCCGTAGGACCCAGCAATACAGCTCCTACATTATCTTCTTCCAGATTCATCACAATTGCCTTGACGCCGTTATCGAACTCCAACAGTTCGTTTGCTTCAGCATTGCGCAATCCGTAGATACGTGCCACACCGTCACTGACTTGCAGCACCGTACCGATTTCATCCAACTGCACACGGGTATCAATTCCTTCTAATTGGTGACGGAGAATATCGGAAACTTCGCTTACTTTTATATTTTCAGACATGTTTTTTTAGTTATTAGTGATTAGTGATTAGTTATTAGCGGTTCTGTTACATAGCTATGTAATCACTAATAACTAATCACTAATAACTGTTATACGATTCTTCTGTTCTTATCAATGAACTGTTGTTTCACTCTCTTTAGTTGCGTAGCGATGCTGGCATCCAACCGGAAATCGTTAATATCGAAGACGAAACCTCCTTCAATAGAAGGATCTACTTCAGTCTGTAACTCCATTCGCGCATGTAGCAAGGCAGAGGCACTGTCTCGAATACGTTCCCACACCTCCCGGCTCACAGGTACGGCTGTAATCAACTTTCCTACGCCGATATGCTTTAGTTTCCTGTATAAATCAAGGTAAGTCAGAGCAATGTAATGCAAATAGTACTCCCGTCGGTTTTTCAACACAAGAGTGATGAAGCGGGCAAACTCCCGGCTCACTTCCCCGTCGCCTACGGCAGCAGTACAAATCAAAGCCAACTTCTCCTTGGTTTTCAGAATGGGGTTATCCAATGCATCACGCAAATCAGGATGCTTGCGGAAGCTACGTTCCAGCATACGCAACTCCCTATATACGCGGTCTTCTGTCCCCGTACCTTTCGC
>CAMTFK010000122.1 GCA_947071285.1 uncultured Bacteroides sp.
TCATTTTTATTGCAGTAATTGCACATTCGTCACCTTTGTTACCCAGTTTGCCACCAGCACGGTCCTCGGCTTGCTCCATTGTATTGGTAGTAATTAATCCGTAAATAACTGGAACATTGCCAGTTGCGTTCAGTTGGGCTATTCCTTGGGTAGTTCCCATGCAAACATAATCAAAATGTGGTGTATCTCCTCTTACTACGCAACCAATTGCAATCACTGCATCCACATTGCTATATTCTATAAACTGATTGGCACCAAAAATCAATTCGAAACTTCCCGGAACTGTTTTCACCAGAATATTTTCGTCTCTGGCACCATGTTTCTTTAGTGTATTCATTGCTCCCTCTAAGAGCTTGCCGGTGATATCGAAGTTCCATTCAGAAACAACAATACCGAACTTCATTTCTTTTGCATCGGGAACAGAATTAAAATCGTATTCTGAAAGGTTATGATAAGCTGTTGCCATAGTTATTCAAAAAATTAATAATTAAAGAATTTAAAATTAAAAGAGGAAGGAAAAAAGAAACGGATTACACGGATTACACGGTGATTCTTTTGTCCGCGTAAAATCTGTGTAACCCGTGCCTTGATATACTATATATAATAAGGTATATTACTTCTTCAGCAGTTTGGCTTGTTCGATGTACTTATCGATATCCATTGCCTGGTAAGAACGGAAATATTTGTCCTTAATCTTGGTATATGCCTTGATAGCATCGTCATACTTACCTTGCTTCACGAGGATTTCTCCGGCTTGTTGCAAGTAGATGGGGCTGAGTGAATTGTTATCAGCTTCGTCAGCAGCACTCATCAGCATGGAAGCTGCTTTATCTAACTGGCCTAATTGTGCGTAGCAGTTACCCATAGCACCTTTCATTGCAGGAGCTATCATCTGGTCTTTTCCGCTGAAGCTGTCCAGCGCTTTTACAGCAGCTTCATATTGTCCCAGGTGAGCGTAGCAAATACCCATGTATGCTTTTGCCAGATTAGCAGCTTTTGTTCCGCTGTATTCGTTGGCAATTTTGGCAAAGCCTACAAATCCGATACTGTCACCATTCAAAGCCTGTTCGTAAAGATCGGCTTCAAAATACTCTTGTCCTTTGAACAATGCAGCCTGTGCTTTTTCTTCGCGCGGTTCAGCATAAAAGTTCTTGTACATAACTATACCGGCCACGATAATGATTACCGCTACTACGGCGCCGATAATTGCTTTTTTGTTTTTAACGAGAAATGCCTCCGACTGCGTCAGTGCTTCTTCCACATTCAAGGCTTCATTAGCTTTCTTTTGTTCTGCCATTTTTATATATTCTTTTTGTTATTATTCTTATTTAGCCATTTCGACCCGCAAAAGTAACTTTTTTATAGGTATCAACGAAATTTAGCGGCATCTTTTTTTCTTTTACGTCGGAAAAGCCCGAAAATCTTCCCACTTTTGGATAAGATAAATCGAAAGCATTATCTTTGTAACTGAATTTACTGCTGTAATATGATACTAAAACGTATATCCATACTTAACTATAAGAATCTGGAGCAGGTAGAGCTCTCTTTTTCACCCAAGTTGAACTGCTTTTTCGGGCAGAACGGCATGGGGAAAACGAATTTACTCGATGCCATTTACTTCCTTTCGTTCTGTAAAAGCTCAGGTAACCCCATTGATTCGCAGAATATCCGCCACGAGCAGGACTTTTTTGTCATTCAAGGTTTTTATGAGGCTCCCGATGGTACGCCGGAGGAAATCTATTGTGGCATGAAGCGCCGGCAGAAGAAACAATTCAAGAGGAACAAGAAAGAATATACACGTTTGTCCGATCACATCGGCTTCTTACCTTTGGTAATGGTATCTCCAGCTGATTCGGAACTGATTGCCGGAGGTAGTGATGAACGTCGCCGTTTCATGGATGTTGTGATCTCACAGTACGATAAGGAATATCTGGAAGCTCTGATACGTTACAACAAAGCATTGGCTCAACGGAATACCTTATTAAAGAGTGAAGTTCCGGTAGAGGAGGAGTTGTTTCTCATCTGGGAAGAAATGATGGCGCAGGCGGGCGAAATCGTCTTTCGCAAGCGTGAAGCCTTTATCAGTGAATTCATTCCTATCTTCCAGTCTTTTTATTCCTTTATATCCCAGGATAAGGAACAAGTGGGGCTGACGTATGATTCGCATGCCCGTGATGCCTCCTTGCTGGAAGTGATAAAGGAAAGTCGCGTA
This sequence comes from uncultured Bacteroides sp., assembly GCA_947071285.1. Lineage (GTDB taxonomy): Bacteria > Bacteroidota > Bacteroidia > Bacteroidales > Bacteroidaceae > Bacteroides. Next base: position 2,213 of record CAMTFK010000122.1, read on the forward strand.
CGCGACCAGATCATGGGATTCTCTTTGCGTGGTATTCATAAAGATGAACTGAATATGCTTCTGGGTGATTTCCCCATTAAGCGGGAAGGCTCTCAGGGGCAAAATAAAACTTATCTTGTCGCCCTGAAACTGGCACAATTTGATTTCCTGAAACGTACCGGTGCTGCTGTCCCTCTACTTTTGCTGGATGATATATTCGATAAGCTGGATGCTTCCCGCGTGGAGCAGATTATCAAATTGGTGGCTGGTGACAATTTCGGGCAGATATTCATAACGGATACCAACCGGGAACACTTGGATCGTATTCTTCATAAAGTGGGTAGTGATTACAAAATGTTCCAGGTAGACCAGGGAGTTATCACAGAAGGGGAGGAGGATGAAGCATGAAGCGCAATGATGCGGAGCAGATAGGTGCACTTATTCGTAATTTCCTGCGTCAGGAGAGTTTAGAGTCGCCGTTGAATGAGCAACGGCTTATCAGTTCGTGGGCGGAAGTGCTGGGACCTACTATTGCATCTTATACCCGTGAACTCTATATTCGTAATCAGATTCTATATGTACACTTGACGTCGGCGGCTCTGCGCCAGGAATTGATGATGGGGCGTGACTTGCTGGTACGCAACCTGAACCGTCATGTGGGGGCGCAAGTAATCACAAATATTATTTTCCGATAGAGAATCAAGCCGGAATTTCCTGGCAAGCTTTAGCTTCAATAGGTAACTTAATTTCAAATCTCGCTCCCTCGCCGAGCTTCGACTTTGCGCAAATCTCCCCGTTGAAATGCTCTACAATCGTTTTGCAAATGGCAAGCCCCAGTCCTGTGCCTTGCACAAAGGAATCTCCTTTATAGAACCGTTCAAAAATGTGACAGAGCACCTCTTCCGACATACCTTTTCCATTGTCTTCAACAAACAATTCTACTACCCCTTTCTCGGCTCTATGATATCCTATCCGGATATTTCCTTTAGTAGTGAATTTCACTGCATTATTTATGAGATTGTTCATCACCTGTCCCAAGCGTGCCGGGTCGGCCGTAACTTTCATGTTTTCTTCGGGCAAGTCTGCTATCAGTTGTACTCCGGGCTTCACATTTAGCCGCTGCATGCGGGCAATGTCAATCAGCATTTCATTCAGAGAGAAGGTACTGATATTAAATTCCATCGTGTTCGATTCTATTTTCGATAAGTCGAGGATATCCGAAATCAAGAGCATTAGCAGCTGACCATTCTTTTCAATGAGTGTTGAATACTCTTCTATTTCCTCCGGAGACAGTTCGGCTTGTTCGCTGGCAAGCAAGGTGGAAAAACCTACGATAGCATTCAATGGGGTGCGAATTTCATGACTCATATTGGCAAGAAAAGCACTTTTCAACTGGTCGCTGCGTTGCGCTTTGCGGAGGGCGTCGTTCAGGCTTTTTTCGATGTCTTTATGCCGCTGTGTGCTCATGCAGATGCCGATGATGCGAAAAGGCAGGTCCGAAAGTTGTCCTACATAAGTTGACTGTCCTTCAAACCATTCCCATCTTCCATCACCCCGGCGCAGGCGGAAAGGAATAGGAGCTTCATACAGGTTTCCGTTCACTTGTTGCCCAAGAGCTTCAAAGAGGTCTTTACGGTCTTCGGGATGCACTAACTCGGCATACTGTTCCATAGTCAGTGTATAGTCCTTTGTTGGAATTTTCAGGTAGTCAAAATAGCGTGGGTCAATCACCATCAGATTGCGTTCCATGTCGAACGACCAGGAAAAAATCTGTGTTCGGCTCAGAGCGATATTGAGCATGTGTCTTTGTGTACGTTCTTCGAGGACGTTGCGCAGATAGATGATTATCTTTACCAGATGGCCTCCCTCATATATTCCGGTAATTCCTCCCTGTATGATGAAACTGATATCGGCTTGGGGCTCACGGATAAAGCAGTTTGTAGAAAACTGGATGGTACGTTTTCCTTGTTCTATATCTTTCAGGAAATGGGGTAACAGATTCTTTTTATCCTGAATTATTTCAATGATTCCGGTTACGGATTTACCGGTTATTTCCTTCATGTTCAGTTGCAGTTCTTCCAGCAGTGAATCGTTCATCCGTTCAATGGTCCTGTCAGGATTAAGAATCATCACGCCAAGCGGCCATACGTCAAACAATTGTCTGGAAACTGCATTTCCTACTCGTATATCTTTCGCTATTTTTTTCTGTAAGTACAGGTGCGAAAGCATTGCACACAGAATAAGTATAAGAACGGATAGTATTGCGATAATTATCAATAAACTATTGTACCCCATAATCAAATTCTATTCATAAATCATTTTAATTGTGTCGAAGTGACAAAGGTCGTATTATTCTATTGTCCAGGCAACGAATTGTTCAGGAAACTATATTCTATTATTATCATCTAATATTCTATTATGTGCAGATTTCTCACTTTTAACGATGGGCACAATGAACGTAGAATAGAATTAACAAGTAATTAACTAAAAAGGATGTTAATATCATGAATTTTGCAACTAAAAAAGGATTTTAGCGTTATAGCAACAAAAATATGCCTACTCCAGAATTACATATATCAACAGATTTTGCCACTGACGATAATATCAGTGGGGAGAGGCTACTGGCATACTTCTCCAATCTCAGGAAGACGAAAGCTCTTATTTTTGCTCTTTGTATCCGCGGACGAGTTAAGGCGGTGATTAATCTGATACAATACAACATTGGCTCCGGCACAGTGTTAGCTATTCCTGCAAATAGTTTTATCCAGATATTGAAAGTGTCGGAAGATATAGAAATACGTGCTATTCTCTTTTCGTTACCACTTATTCACGAAATTCATTTGGACAAGCCGACCGTTGATAAATTTTATATCATTAACGAACGGCCTTTGCTTCCGTTACCCGAGAAGATTTTTAGTATCTATATCGATACTTTTTCATTGCTGTCGCGGGTGCGCAAAGATGTTCCGTTCCTGTTCAGCCGTGCTACGTTGAAGTCAATTTTGGAAACACTTTTGCAGGGGTTTACTGAACTCGGCGAGCGAAAAGCATTGCTGCAGGTGGCACCTCCTGACAAACAATCTGTCATCTTCAGGAAGTTCATCCGTTTGGTGCAGGAGTATCATGCGCAGGAACATCAGGTGCAATTCTATGCTGCGAAGATGGGGATGAAGCCGACTCAGCTTTGCCACATTGTGAAGAAAAAATCGGAAGGACAGACAGCAATGGAAATTATCAATAATATCCTGATCCTGGATGCCCGTACACTGTTACGCACCACATCTACTCCGGCAAAGGATATCGCATTGAATCTGGGATTCAACAATGCATCATTCTTTAGTAAATTTTTCAAGAAACATGTAGGCATGACGCCGCAGGAGTTTCGTAATGCCGAAAAGTGAGGCTGTCTATTCTCTTTATCTTCAATGCTTTCAACTCTTCCACTGCACGATTGTAATACACGGGAGTTTCCAAAGCCTCATTGTTGTGTGCATCCAACCCGATGATGGCTGTGCAACCTTCGTTGGCGGCAATATGCCAGAAGTCCGGGCATGGATAAGTTTGTAAGCCGTGTGCTTCATTGTAGGCTACATACCCTATGTTATATTCCAATGGGATATTGAGCCGTGCGGCTGTGCGGCAGATGTGACGGCTCACCAACTTGCAATGCCGGTCGAACTGAGGATAAGAGCGCATGAATAAATCCGGATGTGCCAGACAGCAGAACAGACCGCTTTCCATACCCTCTATAGCACTCTCCTCATACAATTCCAGCATATCAAGGTTCTCTGTATGGTGCCCGAAGTAAGGGAACTTCTCATCCGTGTGATAGTGATGATTGCCAAACAGGATATAATCTAACTGATACTCTTTGATTTGCTCTTTCAGCCAGTGTGTGTAAGCAGGAAAGTATTCACATTCCAACCCGATTTTGATACTTATCTGGTTGCGGTATTTTTCGCGAAGCGAGTGCAGACTTTCTATGTAATCCGGTAGCTCTTCAGGGAGCATACGCATATCGGCTACATAATCAGTGTGATACTTCCACGGGGTGTGGTCCGAAAATCCGAGTTCCTGATAACCGCCTTTGATAGCGCTGAGTATGTAGTCTTCGTCACTACCCGTAGCGTGCATGCAGCGGGTAGTATGAGTGTGATAATTTGTTTTCATTTGATTGTTATAATCGTATCCATGCGGATGTCAAACGGCTCCGCAGGCACTTCTTCTACTAATTGAAAAGGAAAACAGATGCCGGCCTTGAATGCTACGAGGTGGGGAAGCAGCCGGTCATAGTAACCTTTGCCCCGCCCCAGGCGGTTGCCTGCAACATCGAAAGCTACGCCGGGAATGGCGGCGAAGTCTATGCTTGCATAGTCGGTGAAGAGTTCTCCGGTAGGTTCTTCAATGCCATAAGCCCCTGTTGTCAGGTCTTCGGGGCCGGTGTAGACGCGCAATTCCAGATTGTCACCTACGACAACCGGAAGCAATATCCGCTTTTCGCGGCTCCACTTCCGGACAAATTCGTGTGTATCAACTTCGTCCTTCAGTGAGTAGTAGAGCAGGACGATATGTGCCGCCCTGAAAGCCGGGTGGGCTTCCAGGGCAGCAAGTATTTCAACAGACTGGGATTGATGCGTAGTGGAAAGCCCGTGCCGGGTCTTTAACAATGCCATACGCTTCCGCAGTTCTTTTTTTCTTTCCTTCATCTTTCTTTTCTTCCGTCAAATCTTCTTCCGGGGCTTTGGGAAATGCTTCCCCATTCTCCAGAATTTCTAATGCTTTTTGTACGGTAGGATCGCCCTGGTTGATGTACTTGATGTAGGGCTCTCTGCCTAATATGTTATAGATAATGTTTCCGTACAGGTTTCTTTCCATCAGCTTGTGTGACTTGTGAATGAGAATATTACGTCTCTTCACACCTTTGCTGTCGGCAAAGCGTATGAACTGTTCCACGATGCCTTGCTGACGGAGATACTTCAACATATCTTCTTCATTATCAAACTCATTCAGTTTCGCCCGGTTACGGTCGGAATACTGGAAGCTGAATTGCAGGGTTAATCCTTTGTTGAGCACTTCAATCAGATAAGAAGAAGTGCCTGTTGTATCTTGCGGTACGAAAAAGTCGGGCATGATACCACCGCCACCGTAAACAGGGCGTCCCAGACGGGTGGAGTAGCGTAGGTTCTCATCCAGCTTGATGCTATCCTTAGAGAAGAATTCACCATGCTCATAACGGGTCAGCCAGTCCATTTCATACTTGGAATCTTTACCATTCTTATACGGGCGCTGGATGCAACGACCGGAAGGAGTATAGTAGCGGGCAATTGTCAGACGGATGGCAGAACCATCACTGAAATCAATCGGCTGTTGCACCAATCCTTTACCAAAGGAACGGCGTCCTACAATAGTGCCACGGTCATTATCTTGAATGGCTCCTGCAAAAATCTCGCTGGCAGAAGCTGAACCTTCATTGGTCAGCACCACCAAAGGCATTTTTTGGCAACTACCTGTTCCGTTAGCATAGTCTTCCGTGCGGGGATATTTGCGACCCTGTGCATAGACAATGAGTTGTCCTTCCGGCAAGAATTCATTTACCATGCGTACGGCTGCTTCCATGTAGCCGCCGGTATTGTCGCGCAGGTCGATGATGATTCCTTTGCAATTGTGGTGGCTGAGTTGGGCAATCGCATTCAGCAGTTCCACATGAGTGGTACGTCCGAATTTGCTGATTTGTATGTAGCCGTATTCATTGCTGAGCATATATGCCGCGTCAATGGTGTTCTGTGGAATGTCACCACGTGTAATGACGAAGTCCAGCAAATCTTTTTCCGTTGCACGCTTAACGCTGAGTTTCACTTTTGTGCCTTTCGGGCCTTTCAGGGTGCGCATTGCTTTTTCATTAGTCAGAGGTTTGCCTACGAAAAGGCTGTCGTCTACCTTGACAATGCGGTCACCTGCCATCAGTCCAACCTTCTCGGACGGGCCGCCCTGAATGACACTGTTCACATGAATGGTGTCTTCCTGAATGGTGAATTGGATACCGATGCCACTGAAACTACCTTCCAACTCAGAATTTACTTCTTCCAGATTCTGGGCGGGAATATAAGTGGAGTGGGGATCTAACTCTGCCAGTATCTGCGGCATTGCCTTTTCCACGAGGTCCGTCATGTTGACAGTATCCACGTACTGGTCTTCAATAACCCGCAACAAGGCATTCAGCTTGTTGGATGAGCCGTTGATGATGCCCAGCGTATTTCCAGCGAAATGTCTGGCATAAAATGTTCCAATCAGAATTCCCATTACTACGCTGATAGCGATGATAAGCGGAGTGAAACGGGAAGAGTTTTTTGTACTCATGTTCTTAAAAGTTGTTAGCTACGAGCTACATGCTACGAGGGGTAGTTGTATGCTTCGTATATTTTTGTTTATTGTTTGTTTAAGGTCTTCATTCACTGCTTGTAGCTTGTATCTCGTCACTCGTAGCTACGTAGACTACTTCGATACCTGCACGCTTCAGCAACTCGATTCCATCTTCCAAACGGTATTTCTCTGAGTAAACCACTCGTTTGATACCTGCCTGAATAATCAGTTTTGAACATTCAATACATGGCGAAGCTGTGACATACATGGTAGCGCCGTCGCTGCTATTATTGGAACGGGCTATCTTGGTGATGGCGTTCGCCTCGGCATGCAGCACATAGGGTTTGGTGATGTTATCATCATCTTCGCATACATTCTCAAAACCGGCAGGCGTACCATTATACCCGTCGGAAATTATCATTTTGTCTTTGACAATAAGTGCGCCTACCTGGCGGCGTATGCAATATGAATTTTCCGCCCAGATACTTGCCATACGTATATAACGTTTGTCCAGCGCTTCTTGTTTCTCTTTAGCTGAAATGTCCATAAATCTCTTTTTAATTACCAGAATTACGTTGAGGAGCGAAAGAAATGAACTTTACAGTCTGTCCTTCTTTATAATAAATATACAGGTTTTTGTTATCTCCTCCATATTTGAATGCGCTTTTTAGTCCATCTATAAAGGCTTTGCCTAAATACTTATCGGTATCGGTGCCTGCTTTATCGATGGTTAATTGAAGTTCCCGGTTTTCGCCGTTTGCATTCCATTTTCCGCTTATGCTGGCAGAAGTCGCTCTTCCACTGAAAGTTCCGCCACCGATTGAGTTGCCCAAGTCGGCTCCATCAAATGTCAAAGTGTAGTTGTCCCCTGTAATGGTTTTAAAACTTTGTATCCGCGCGTCTTCATTTCCCTGCCAGAAGTCATACATTTTATTCTGTCCTTCCACCGCAATATAAGTCATGTACCAGGTCTTTCCGGTGAAGATATCAACAACATCATCTTCCTGTTCACAAGCGCTTAAAACAGGAGTGAGTAAAGCCACTAATAGCAACTGTATATATATCTTTATCTTTTTCATTTCTTTATTCCGTTTCTGATTAATAATGCATTAATAGTTGGTTCCTGTCCGCGGAAACGCTTATAAAGCACCATCGGGTGCTCTGTTCCTCCTTTGGAAAGGATATTCTCGCGGAATGAGGCGGCTACTTCCGGATTGAAAATACCTTTCTGCTTGAACAGTGAGAAAGCATCTGCATCCAGCACTTCCGCCCATTTGTAGCTGTAATATCCGGCTGAGTATCCTCCCGCAAAGATATGTGAGAATTGGGTACTCATGCAGGTTTCTTCTATCACAGGAAGAATTTGTGCTTTCGCCCATGCTTCTTTTTCGTAAACTTTCACATCACCGTCAAATGGAGTTGTACGGGTGTACCATGCCATGTCCAACAGACCAAAGCTAACCTGACGCAGACATGCATAAGCTGCATCGAAATTGGAAGAGTCCACAATGCGTTGTATCAGCTCGTCAGGAATCATTTTCCCTGTCTGGTAATGTCGGGCAAAGGTGTGGAGAAATTCTTTTTCGATGGCAAAGTTTTCCATAAACTGGGAGGGAAGTTCCACAAAATCCCAATATACATTTGTACCGCTCAAACTCTCATAGGTGGAATTGGCAAACATGCCATGTAGGCTATGACCGAATTCGTGCAAGAATGTTTCCAATTCGCCAAATGTCAGTAAAGCCGGTTTGTCTTTGGTCGGCTTGGTGAAGTTCATCACAATGGATATATGCGGGCGACTGTTCTCCCCCGTTGTTCCATCAATCCATTGCTCTTTATAAGAAGTCATCCATGCGCCCGAACGTTTGCCATCTCTGGGATGGAAGTCGGTATAGAGCACGGAAAGGAACTTGCCGTCTTTGTCGAATACCTCATACGCATCCACATCTTTATGATAAACCGGAATATCGTCGTTCTTCTTGAACGTGATGCCATATAAGCGGGTAGCCAGCCCGAATACGCCTTCTTTCACTTTGCTCAGTTCGAAGTAGGGGCGAAGCATTTCGTCGTCTATCTGGAATTTCTGGTCTTTCAACTTATGAGAATAGTATGCCCAGTCCCAAGGCATAACAGTGAAGTCATTGCCATTCAGTTGGCGTGCCAATGCTTCCACTTCTGCATATTCCTGTTTGGCGGTGGGAGTGTAGGCGTCCAACAACTGGTTCAGCAATTTATATACTGCATTGCTGTTTTCCGCCATTCGCTCTTTCAGGTTATATTCAGCGAAACTATTGTACCCCAGAAGTTTGGCAATAGCCAGGCGGGTATTGACCAGCTTCTTTACAATCTCCAGATTATTGGTTTCATTGTCATGACTGCATTTTGTATTGTATGCCATGTAGAGCTCGCAACGCAAGTCGCGGTTGTTGGCATACATCATGAACGGACTGTAGCTGGGAGCTTGCAAAGTGAAAACCCATCCTTCCACACCTTTTTCTTTGGCTGTTTCGGCAGCTGCATCAACAGCGCTTTGTGGCAGGCCGGACAGTTGTGACATGTCCGTCAGCACCAGTTTGTAGTCATTGGTTTCTTTCAGGTTGTTTTCTCCGAATTGCAGGGTCAGCAGGCTGAGTTCTTTGCTCAGAGCACGATACTGTTCTTTAGCTTCTCCTTCCAGATTGGCGCCGCTACGGACAAAACTATTGTATACCTCTTCCAGTAACTTGTTTTGCTCAGGAGTGAGATTAGCTTGGACTTTTTGGTCATATACCGCCTTGATGCGTGCAAATAACTTTTCATTCAGAGTGATGTTATTGCTATGTTCACTCAGTAGCGGCATCATGGTTTTGGCCAGTTCCTGCATATCGTCATTTGTCTCCGCACTGAGCAGGTTGCCAAACACAGTGCTGACCTGACTTAATAATTGCCCGGACTTCTCATAAGCTGCCACGGTATTGGCAAAAGTGGGTGCCTCCGTATTGTTAATAATGGCATCGATCTCCGCATCGTGGCGGCTGATGCCTTCACGGATGGCAGGTTCATAATGTTCGGTCTTTATTTTATCAAACGGAATAGTACCGTGTGGGGTGGAATACTTTTCGAAAAAAGGGTTTTGAGCCTGTATCATGTTCATAAGGCAAAGCAATGTTAGAGTTAGTTTTAATTTTATCATACGATGAATGTATCGGTAAAAATAATCTAACTGCAAAATTGCAAAAAAATAGCTGATTTGACGAAGAACCAACTATATTTTAACAAAGTATATTATTCAACTTAAGGCGGTTATATAAAAGAAACAGGCAACCTCAATGAGGCTGCCTGTTTATAGGGTATTTAGATACTCTGTTAATTACTTGTTAACTGATGCCATGTGAGCAACCAGGTCAAGAACCTTGTTAGAGTAACCGATTTCGTTGTCATACCAAGATACAACCTTAACGAAAGTATCAGTCAAAGCGATACCAGCTTTAGCATCGAAGATAGAAGTGCGAGCGTCACCCAAGAAGTCAGAAGAAACAACTGCATCTTCAGTGTAACCCAGGATACCCTTCAATTCGCCTTCTGAAGCAGCCTTCATAGCAGCACAGATTTCAGCGTAAGTAGCCGGTTTAGCCAAGTTAACTGTCAAGTCAACTACAGACACGTCCAAAGTCGGAACGCGCATAGACATACCAGTCAATTTACCGTTCAAAGCAGGGATAACTTTACCTACAGCCTTAGCAGCACCAGTAGAAGACGGGATAATGTTGCCAGAAGCAGCACGACCACCTCTCCAGTCTTTCATAGAAGGACCGTCAACTGTTTTCTGAGTAGCAGTTGTAGAGTGAACAGTAGTCATCAAACCGTCAGTGATACCGAAGTTGTCGTTCAATACCTTAGCGATAGGAGCCAAACAGTTAGTAGTACAAGAAGCGTTAGAAACGAATTGAGTACCTTTCACGTAAGTCTTTTCGTTAACACCGCATACGAACATCGGGGTATCGTCCTTAGAAGGAGCAGACATCACAACGTATTTTGCACCAGCTTCGATGTGAGCTTGAGCTTTATCTTTAGAAAGGAACAAACCTGTAGATTCAACTACATATTCTGCACCTACTTCATTCCACTTCAAGTCAGCAGGATTTCTTTCTGCAGTAATACGGATAGCGTTACCATTTACAATCAGCTTGCTGTTTTCAACATCAGCTTCGATTGTTCCGTCGAACTGACCGTGCATAGTGTCATACTTCAGCATGTAAGCCAAGTAGTCAACCGGGCAAAGGTCGTTAATACCAACGATTTGAATATCGTTTCTTGTCTGAGCAGCGCGGAAAACGAAACGTCCGATACGTCCGAATCCATTAATACCTACTTTAA
>CAMTFK010000123.1 GCA_947071285.1 uncultured Bacteroides sp.
ACGGTTTTCTTGATTAGTTGTTATCAATCCTGTTTAAATTCCCTTAATTTGTACCCCGTCTAAATAATAGAAGGGAGAAAATGGGGGATAAATGCAATAAAATGTCACTTTTGCCGTTTTAGAGTTGTGAAGCGCATTAGTCTGATAATCCTTACTTTACTCCTTGCTTTCGCTGCCTCGGCACAGAAACGTAAGGTGCAAAACCGCCCGTATATCGACCAGCGGAAATGGCATTATGGTTTTTTGGCAGGCATCCATGTGCAGGATTATAAATTGGTGAATACCGGATATGTGACAGAAGACGGACAAACCTGGTTTGCCGATGTACCTGAATATTCTCCAGGATTTACAGTGGGTGTGTTGGGAGAACTTTATCTGAACCAGTTCTTTTCCCTGCGTCTTGTTCCGACTCTGCATTTTGGAGATAAGAGGGTGATATTCCGTGAACAGGCGAGCGGTGAAGAACAGTCGCAGTCTATGAAGTCAGCTTATCTTTCTGTGCCGATAGATGTGAAATTTGCTGCCGAGCGTTTCAATAACTACCGTCCCTATATAATGGCGGGCATTGCCCCTACATATGATTTCAGTGTGAAGAAACAGGGTGCTTTGTTGGTGAAGCCTTTCGACTGCTATGTGGAAGTAGGATTGGGGTGTGATTTTTATTTGCCTTATTTCAAGTTGATACCTGAACTGAAATTCTGTTTCGGACTGGCAAACCTGATAAAGAAAGACCGTAAAGACCTTACGGACCAGTCATTATTGAAGTTCACACAATCAGTTGACAAGATTACCTCCCGTATGATTGTACTTACCTTTTATTTTGAATAGACTTATCTTTCTTTATAAGAGATTGTGAAGGTGATAGGATATCCATTCTCAGCACTTTCGCTTACCACGAAACTACCGCCGAAGTGCTCGAACAGCAGTTGGTTGATTTTAAGGCGTATGGAAACTTTCTGAGAAGTGAATGCCGGGTCGGCCAGCGGACTGTTGATGATATGAAATATCAATAGTTCATTTCTTTCATCCCTGCTCAGTTGCATCTTTACTTCACGGTCGGTATTATTGGGGACCGGATAAATCAGCATACTCAGTACAGCCTGGTTGAAACGGTTGGCATCCATTCTAATCATCTGATGCTCGACATCGCTTTCCAGTTCGGCATGAATGTGTCCCTCACTATCTCTCCGGGCCATGTATATCAGGTCGTTGGATATCTCGCGCATCTCACAATCCTGTATCTGGAATTTCATCATCTTAGCTTCCAGACGCGAGAGGTCGAGAACATCGTTCACCAGTTGGATAAGTTCAGTGGAGTTAGACTGGATGATTTCGGAATATTCCAACTTCTCTTTATCATCCAATTCGGTATCGGTAGAGAGCAGTTGTGAAAAACCTACTACATTGTTCAAAGGGATACGGATGTTATAACTCATATTTGCGAGGAAGCGGCTTTTTACCTCATTGGCTTCTTCGGCAATCTTGCTCAGTCGGGCTACTTCTTTTTCATCTTTCTGCAACTTTTTCCGGCTGATATACATACGGCCTACAAAGAAAATAAGTGCCAGCAGAGCTATTCCGATTACAGCCAGAACAAAATAGTGTATCTTTTCTTGTTGTTGCTCTCTTTTCAACACCAGTTTGTCCATATTGTACAGGCTTTGTATCTGCTCCATTTGTGAATTAGACAGACCTCTGTATAATGAGTCCTTGTCATGCATCACCTTTTTATAGATGCCGATGGCCATGTCCGACCGTCCCATATCTACCAATATATCCGCCTTCATGGCCATATACAATATTGCATCAGGAAAAGACATCTGAAGCGTTAAGGTAATGGCTTCGTTCAGACACTCCAAAGCTTTATCATACTCCTTCTTTGCACGATAGTATTCTGCATAAGCTTGCAGGCGTGATACCTGATAGGGGAGGAACGTGTTAGGGGTATAATGTTCATCTACCTTTAGCAGGTGTTCCCAGGCTTTCGGAAGATTCTCCGTACGAACATAATAAAGGGCATACTGGGTTTCCATTCCCATGTATAAAGCCGAGTATGCATTTTTGAGTGCCGGGGCAGCGGTGATTAATTCCTGTATGGCCACTTTCATTTGTTCCAGAGAGGCATACATCTTCTCATTTTTGTGCAGGAACGAATAGGCCAAAACAGCTTTCGACAACAAATTAATCTTGTCCATCGGGCTATCTTGCGGACTCATTAGCTGAAATGCTTCCTCCAGTGCTTGTGCTCCATCTTCGTAGCGCAGTGTTGCAATGTAGCTGGTCATCAGGCATAGTCGTGCCTCCCGCATGCCGTTACGGTTATTGAGCTTCTTTGCTTTCTCATACATGATATGTGCTTCGTGGATGGCAAGTTCTATCTGCTGATTGATGGTGTACAGTTCAATCTGTAGCTTTTTGGCTTTGAAATAATCATTATAGTAATTGTTCTTTTCAGCCAAAGTTTCCATCCTGCCCATCCAGTAGGTTGCCCGTTTCAGATCCAGTTTGTTGAAGAAGTAAATGATATGCTCGTAAGTGGCAAGACTCTGATAGCGTATGTTATTCTGTGCCGTAGCCTCTTCCAACAATTTGTTTTCATAATAGAGGAACACCGGCGTTTGCTGATCCAGACGGGCAATGTCATGCAATACAGCCAACCGGGCAGAGTCGTGCGGTGCTCTGACATAAATACGCAACAGGCTATCTTTCACGGTACTGCTTTGGGCACTGGTTGAGAGGCAACCAAGGCTTAAAATCAGACATATAGTAAATAAATATTTCATTATGGACGGCCCTCCTTCTTTTGTTTGCCTTGTACCTGGTTGATGGGGTGGGTAAACATAAAACGGGACCCTCCCGTGTAATTCGGGTCAATCCATATTCTGCCACCGATATGCTCTATGATTAGTTGACAGATGGACAAGCCGAGACCACTTCCCTGTGCATTTTCATCCAGCTTCTCAAAGCGCTGGAAAATATTCGCCTGTTTTTCCTTCGGAATGCCGCAACCTGTATCTGTGACGGAGAACAAAGCCGTTTCGTCCGACTCTTTCTCAAGTTTCAGTGTAATACTGCCGTCCGGTGTAAACTTGGTTGCATTAATCAACAGATTTATCAGTACTTGCTGTAATCGTGAAGCATCTGTCTCCATGTATAGTTCTTCCAGTGACGAATCGAACAATAGCTCTGCTTGCGTTTGTTTCACTTTTCCTACAGTGTCGGTCACATTTTTGCAGATTGCTACGGCGTCATATTTACCTATGCTGAATTGCATTTTTCCGAATTCCAGGCTTGAGAGGTCAATTACATCATTAATCAGTTTCAGTAAAAGCTCTGAGTTCTGCTGTATAATCTCAGTACATTGTTTACGGGTTGCGTCATCAAGTCCTTCCTCTGTCAGCAGGGATGAGAAACCAGACAAAGCATTGAGCGGCGTCCGTATTTCATGGCTCATGTTCGATAGGAAAACGCTCTTAGCCCGCGTCGCATTTTCTGCATTCCATCTCGACTGTTCCAGTGTCTCTGTGGATATGGTTACTATCCGTTTCTGTCTTCTCTGCCAGATAGCAAGTACGGAGATGAAAGCCAGCAGGCCAAGACCGATGAAGATGAAATAGACTATCATCTTGTTCTGTTGTGCTCTGTTTTCCAGCTCCAGTTCGTCTATCTGATACGTGGCTTTCAGTGCATTTATTTGCCGGATATAACTTTTTGAAGCAAGGGTATCGGTGACGGCATATAAGTCTTGATAGATTTTGCATGCTTCATCAAAACGTCCCAGCAATTTATACAGATAGATTTTCTCAGCACAAATCCAACGGTATTCCAGAGAACGTTTATTGTTGGATACCACTTCCAGTAGTTCGTTGTAAAGCGCCAAGGCCTCGTCTGCTTTCTTCTTATCATTATGATCGGCGGCCAATGCCCTGTAGCAGGCTGCTGTGTAGTAGTTGATGGAAAACTCATGGGCAAGCTCATGGGTATGATTCTTATAGATAGAATCTGCCCGTTGTAGATACTTGAGTGCAGTGTCCTGATCGCCCGATGAAATGTAATAGGTGGCATTCTCTATAAGTATAGGAACGGCAAGCGGGTGTGCAGGCTGCTGTTCCAGGAGCAGGTTCAGTTTAGATACATATACCATCGCTTCATCCAGACGGTTCATCTGCTGTAAAAGCATAGAAATCTTCACCAGCAACCGGTAAGTTTGCGGATTGTTTTCGGGTAGATAGCGCAAAGCATCCTGATAAGAACTCAATGCCTTTTCCTGTATGTAAGAGGCACTATAAGCCTGTCCGACGGCTTGATTGGCGAGAGCGATGCCGAAAGTTGAATTCATTTCTTTGGCATGTTCGTACATTAATCGTGCACGGTCTATTGCCAGACTGAGGTCGCCTTGCATGATATATGCGCTTACCTGCCATAATAGCATCGTAAAGTATGTTTCTTCTGTTTTATTGGATTTCAGTGCAGGAGCTAATTCATTGCTCCATGAGATGACGCTGTCTATCGGTATATTAGTATCATAAGGTACCTCCCGGGCTATGAGTGATTGCATGGCAGCCAGATGTTTCTGGTCTGTGCTGTTGGCACATATTCCCATCGCGAAGGAGAAGAGTAAAAGGCCAGTCACTGCCGATATAATAGCAATCTTTCTCAAAGTAGAAGATATTTTATTAGTTTCTTCGCAAATGTAATGATAAAACTAAAAAAATAAAATTATTTGTTGGATAAATGTTTTATTTAGTTGTCAATAGAGCTCAAGACCGAACTCATCCTTTAGCTGTAACAGTGCATTATTCTTTTGTGCCATCAGTTGGAACTTCTCTACGCGGCTGTAAGCACGCACTTTTTCGGTGGGAGCGCTGACGCGGACAGTCATGGTAGCCTTACTGTTTTTAAGTCGTTTACGCAGATATCCTTGTAGGGTTGGAATCAGGTCAGTAAACTCCTTGGCTGCGATGTCGTTTTCTACTACAGCTTCGAATGTTGTGGCATCCAGCATTGCCAGGCGGATAACCTGCATACGTTTGGCAAGGGCGGTTTGTTCCTGAGGCAGACGTCCGGCATATTCCTGCCAATAGTAGTTCACGTCTTTTTCGTTGAAGATAAAGTCTTCTTCAGGTTGTGCATTTTGCTGGGAAGCAGTGGCTCCCGCTGTCTGTTTCTTGTCTTCTTCAACCTGCGGATGCTTGATGGAGATACCCAGACCGGACATCTTCATGACAGGTATCTTCTTTTCCTCTTTTCCTTGTGCCATCAATACGGCAGTGGGAGTGGGGCGCGTGGCAGTCTGCGAACCAAAAGGCTGTTGAGATTGCGGTGATGCAGGGGCAGTCTGAGCTGCAGGAACTTGCTGTGTCGGCTGCGGTTGAACCGGAGCGGCATGGGTAGCTGCTTGTGGTTGGGGCATAGCAGATGCGGCCTGTGGCTGCTGAGCGGCGGCAGGTTGCGAGAATATGGGTTTTATAGCTTGTTTAGGGCGGCGCCCACCACTCACGTCGTCCCCCTCGGCGGTAAGCTGGGCAACCTGTATCAAGGTCAGTTCCACCAGCAATCGCTTGTTCTTGCTGGCACGGTAATTCAGGTCGCAGTCGTTGCAGAGCTTCATAGCCCGGTAGAGGAAAGGCAATGGACACTTTTGTGCCTGTGCCTGATAGCGTTCGCGGATGCTGGCACCCACTTCGAGCAATGCCAGTGTGGCGGGGTCTTTGCTTACCAGCAGGTCGCGGAAATGCGAGGACAAACCTGTCACGAAATGGCTGGCATCAAATCCCTTGTTCAGCACATCATTCAGCAACAGCAAGGCGTCGCTGACCTGGTTTGCCAGAAAATGGTCTGTCAGACGGAAGTAATATTCATAATCCAGCACATTCAGGTTCTCGATTACGCTCTTATAGCTGATGTGCCCGCCGGTGAAGCTGACTACTTGGTCGAAGATGGACAAGGCATCGCGCATACCGCCGTCGGCTTTCAGGGCAATGACGTTCAGAGCTTCCGGTTCTGCGGTAATTCCTTCTTTGGAGGCAACGTATGCCAGATGGGCGACCGTATCGTCCACATTGATGCGATTGAAGTCGTATATCTGGCAACGCGACAGGATGGTTGGCAAAATCTTGTGCTTCTCCGTAGTGGCCAGGATAAAGATGGCATGACGGGGTGGTTCTTCCAACGTTTTCAGGAAAGCGTTGAAAGCCGATGCTGACAACATATGTACCTCGTCGATGATGTACACTTTATATTTCCCTATCTGGGGCGGAATACGCACTTGTTCCACCAATTGGCGGATGTCATCCACGGAGTTGTTGGACGCGGCATCCAGTTCATGGATATTGTATGACCGTTGCTCGTTGAAGGCCGTGCATGACTCACATTGATTGCAGGCTTCTCCGTCTGCCGTGGGACTCATGCAGTTGATGGTCTTGGCGAAGATGCGGGCACAGGTTGTTTTTCCCACACCGCGTGGTCCGCAGAACAGGTAGGCATGTGCCAGTTTACCGGTAGCAATGGCATTCTTCAGCGTAGTGGTCAGGGCACGTTGTCCCACTACCGACTCGAAGGTGGTAGGGCGGTATTTTCGTGCCGATACGATATAGTTTTCCATGATTCGGGATATTCTTGTCCGTTACAATTTGTGCAAATGTACATAAAAAAAAGGAATTTCTCAGTTATTCCTCTTATCTTTGTGCCAGAAGAAGTCCTCTCCGGTTTCTTTTAATTATTAATTCTTTCATTCTTAATTTGTTTATCAATGGATAAATTAGCGACGCTTTGGATATTTGTCCGCAAGCATAAATACCTGATTACGTTTGCGGCGTTTGTGGTGATTGTCGGCTTTCTGGACGAGAACAGCATTGTGCGCCGTATGGGTTATGCGAATGAAATCAGCCGCCTGAACTCTGAAATTGAGAAATACCGGGCGGAGTATGAAGATAACACGGAACGGCTGAACGAGCTGGCTGTTGATTCCGGCGCCATCGAGCGCATTGCGCGCGAGAAGTACCTGATGAAGAAACCGAATGAAGATATTTACGTTTTTGAAGAAGACATCGAAGAATGAAATCCCTGATACCCGCTTTGTTTACTGTAGGTGCTGTGATGGCACTGTTTGGTGCTGCCGTGTACATCACCGGCTGGGAATTTGCACCTTATATATATACCATTGGTGCTACTATGGTAGCGTTGGCCCAGATTAATTCCCCTTCTAAGAGTAATAAACCTAATGTGAAACGTCTCCGCCGTCAGCAGATTTTCGGCGCATTGCTGTTGGTACTTACAGGCGCATTCATGTTCTTCACTCATGGTAATGAGTGGATTGTCTGCCTGACGGTTGCTGCCGTGCTGGAGTTGTATACGTCGATACGCATTCCACAGGAAGAGGCGAAGGAAGAATCTTAGAATGTAAATCCAACCCCAATATAATATCCCAGTTTCTTTGACTGGTTGGAATAGTTCAGTTCAGCCTCAATCGGTCCGATGATACTATTGTAGCAGTATCCTATGCTGCCGCCTGCCAGTGTGTGAGTATCGGTTCCGCCGAATAGGTTTTCTATTTTATTCGCTGTACGCCCGTAACTGCCACGGACTACGATGTATTGGTTCTTGTAAGTCCTTGCCCTCACTCCCAGCATTCCCGTCAACAAAGCGTCCGGACTCATCTCTATATGGTTGACGCCGGTAAAAGGAATCTGCTGCTCCATATACCGTCCCGGCACATTTCCGCCTACAAAGTTTGATATTGCCAGAGATTGCGTATTCTTTCCGACCACCCTGCCATACACCGACGGCATAATGGTGAAAATCTTGTTCGGAGAGAAATACCCACTCCAATGTGTCTGGAATACTGATACGGGGCTATTCGAATCATAAGTAACCATATTATCCGTATAAAGCCTGTACGTCGCTTTCCATTCCATGCCTCTTGTAGAGAACCGCTGATTATTCAGGCTGTTGTACATAATGCTGGCCTGATAACTGAGCAATGCCTTGTCGCTCGACTTTGTCAGGACAACGTCCGGCCCCGATGGCCAGTCATGGTAGTTATACTTCTCGAAGTGAATACCCGCATTTATCAGCAGCCGATACCAACTCTTCGTAAATCCCACCCAGAGAGAATGATGCACATAAGTCAGGTTCATCAACCGTTTTCCTTTTCCGTAGAGGTTGAAGTCATTATATCCTATCTGATACCCCGTGTTTATATTCCAGTTTTCACGTGGTGAGTATATGTATTCCAACTGTCCGAATGTCCGCTTCCCCAACCGGGTAGTGGCGCTCAATTGTGATTTCTTCTGTTTTCCGAGGTATGCCCTCGCGTTTAGCAATAGCACTGCCAGTTCCTCATTATCAAATCTACCTCCTATATTTATGGTATTCACCGGTTTCACATGCGGAGCAATCTGTGCTATGGATGGTATCGTGTCCAGCATTGCAGGCGCTGGTATCTTAAATGGGCCGGGATATTCCGCCCGATAGTTCGTACTGACGCCTATTTCCTTTTTCAGGGCAATCAGTTTATCCCAATCCTTCATCGCCGCTTCTTTTCCCCGGCGCATCAGGGTGTCTATTGCCGCATGATTGAAACTTGCCGCCGAATATCCGTCTACATCTACTAGTATATGTATATTGCTGTCTTTCACATTCTTCCGGTAACTTTCTTCTCCCACCAGATTAATTATCTGTCCCAGCACGCTCGACAGACTTGTCAGTTCATCTGCCTTCATCAGTGGGTTTTGCACATCGACCCCGATAATGATTTCCGCTCCCATCTCCCGGGCGATGTCTACAGGATAATTGTCCGTCAATCCGCCATCCACCAGCACCATGCCATTGAGATAGACAGGTGCAAACACCCCCGGAATGGACATGCTGGCACGCATGGCAGTTGCCAGAATTCCTTTATGGAAAACGACTTTACTGCCATTCACGATGTTGTCTGATACGCAAGCGAATGGAATAGGCAGGCGGTTGAAGGAAATGGAGTCATGATAACCCACTGTCAACTCAGAAAGTAACCGTGAAATGTTTCTTCCTTTTATAATCCCCGCATCTGATACATGTGCTGATTTTCCTGCAATCGGTACAGACAGCAGATAATGTTCTTCCCCCAGTTTTTCGCTCAGCAATGTAGTTTCCGGGTCGGACGCATCGGACAATAAATATTTCCAGTCTTGCACATTGACCATGCTATCCAGCTGTTGCGGGGTGTATCCGATGGCGTACAACCCGCCCACAATGGCGCCCATACTTGTTCCCACTATATAATCAATCGGAATGCCTGCTTCTTCTATCACTTTCAAAGCTCCGATGTGCGCTACTCCTTTGGCACCGCCGCCACTCAATACGACTCCTACTTTCTTGCGGTTTTGCGCTCCGAGGGTGCAAGTGGAAAGCAGTACTATTATTAATAAGAATAAAGATTTGAATTTCATAATCGGGGTTTTGTTACTATTCGTTTAGATTAGTAACAAATAAGGGAGCGGATGGATTTGACGAAATGCAATATTCTTCTCCCCATCACTCCTCCTTCGCATTCCTATAGTTTATCGGCGATGTCCCCAGATGCGTCTTTACATATTTCCCGAAGAAAGATTGATTGGGAAAATTGAACTCTTCCGCAATTTCCTTGATGGACTTGTCCGAACGCTTCAGCCGGTACTTGATATGTTCTATGGTCGTTTCGTTGATTAAATCCAGCGGATTTCTGCCGCACGCCTGTTTGATGACTTTCGAGAAATGCTTAGGCGTATAGCAAAGCGCATCGGCAAAGTAAGTCACTGAACGGTGCATGCCATTGTCTTTCGACAACAATTCCATGAACTTCCGCAGGATGTAATCAGACTGCTTGATGCCTTCTCTGGGGCGGATTGGTGTATCGGAGGAAGCAATCTCCTTGTTGAGTTGCCCCAGCATTTCGCAAAAAAGGGCGGCAAAGATATGCTGTATCACTTCCCTGTGGTAGCAATGCGGTTCATCATTTATTTTTGCTACGATTAAATCACGGTAAAAAGCGAAAATGGGCGAATCCCTATCTTCGCCGATAGACTTCACCGGATTATTGTGGATGTGGATGGCGGTGTCCCATATATCCTTCTCCATTTTGATGATGCGTTGCAGGAAGCGGGTAGAGAAACCCGCAAGCCTAATTTTATGTTTTGGGCTCAGCAGCATATGGTTGATAATGGTATTGGGAAGACCGAGCAGTAAATCCCCCGCCTGCAACTTGTACGTCCGGCAGTTGATATCCAGTTGAATGCACCCTTCTATGCAAACGGCAATGAGGAAACATCCCAATCTTACCGTATCCTCACTATAAGGAATCCCATCCAGACTGTTGACTATTGCAAAGTCATCATCTACATAGTCAAGTACATGTTGACTGTTCTTAAAATCTTCTATATCCACCGTTTTAATGTTCTGTTTTTCCATATTCTTTTCTTTTTTACTTTTTGCAAAGTTGGTGAATTATGGGGAAAACGGGATGTTCTATTCTCCTTCATAATTGTTTGATATGTCGTTTATTGACAAATAGTTAGCTTTAAAAAATGCAAATAGGGAGAATGGGACATTTATGGAGGAAAATTGGTCACTATCGCTCTGTTCCTTTCTCCTACTTTTGCCCAGGATTTAACAAAAGATAAAAAGAGTAAGTATGATTACAGTGAACAAAAAATGGATACGGCTGATAGGGATTGTCGGTTGTACAGTGTGGATGGCATCTTGCAAACAAGCACCGGATGCAGAAGTGAAATCTTCTTCTTATGCAGTAATGCAGATAGAGGCGGCGGATAAGGAACTTTCTTCTTCCTATTCGGCGAGCATACGCGGGCGGCAGGATATCGATATCTATCCGCAGGTATCGGGCACTATTGAGAAACTTTGTGTGACCGAGGGGCAGAAGGTGCGCCGGGGACAGTTGCTTTTCATCATCGACCAGGTGCCCTACAGGGCTGCACTCAAAACCGCCACCGCCAATGTGGAAGCGGCACGCGCTGCATTGGCAACTGCCGAGCTGACCTACAAGAGCAACAAAGAATTGTATTCCCAGAAGGTAGTTTCAGAATTCAGCCTGAAGACAGCAGAGAATTCTTATCTCACTGCCAAGGCCCAACTGGCACAAGCCGAGGCTCAGGAAATAAGCGCCCGCAACAACTTCTCTTATACTGAGGTGAAAAGTCCCAGTGACGGAGTGGTAGGTGCATTACCCTATCGTGTAGGTGCATTGGTAAGTGCCGGCATGCCCTATCCGCTTACTACGGTCAGCGATAACTCGGATATGTATGTCTATTTTTCCATGACCGAGAATCAGTTGCTTGCCCTGACCCGCCAGTACGGCGACATGGACGAAGCGCTGAAGAACATGCCGGAAGTAGAATTGAGACTGAACGACAATTCAGTCTATAATAAGAAAGGTATCATAGAATCCATTAGCGGAGTTATCGACCGCCAGACGGGTACTGTAGTGGCACGAGTGGTGTTTCCCAACGAATCGCGATTGCTTCATAGCGGAGCATCGGGCACGGTGGTAGTGCCGAATATCTATAAAGACTGCATTGCCATTCCGCAGACAGCCACCGTGCGGATGCAGGATAAGACTATTGTATATAAGGTAGTGGACGGTAAGGCTGTCTCCACTCTGATTACCGTAGCCGGAATCAACGACGGACGCGAATATGTAGTGCTGGACGGGTTGAAAGTCGGTGATGAGATTGTATCGCAAGGTGCCGGATTGGTGCGCGAGGGTACACAAGTTAAATAAGAAGGAGACTGATTATGAAAGGAAATATGTTTATTAAACGGCCGGTGATGGCTATCTCCATCTCCGTACTGATTTTGGTCATAGGGCTTATTTCGCTTTTCACCCTGCCGGTGGAGCAATATCCCGACATTGCACCTCCCACGGTGTATGTGGCTGCCAGTTATACAGGTGCCGATGCCGAGGCAGTGATGAATAGTGTCATTATGCCACTGGAAGAGAGCATCAATGGTGTGGAAGATATGATGTACATCACTTCCAGCGCTTCCAATGCGGGTTTGGCTATTATACAGGTTTATTTCAAGCAGGGCACGGACCCCGACATGGCGGCAGTCAACGTGCAGAATCGTGTGGCTAAAGCGCAAGGACTGCTTCCGGCAGAAGTTACGAAAGTCGGTGTAAGCACGATGAAACGTCAGACCAGTTTCTTACAGATTGGCGCTCTGACCTGTACCGATGGTCGCTACGACCAGACCTTCCTTGCCAATTATTTGGATATCAATGTCATTCCCCAGATAAAACGTATCGAGGGAGTGGGAGATGTAATGGAGTTGGGCGACACATATAGTATGCGTATCTGGCTGAAACCGGAACGGATGGCACAATATGGATTGGTACCTTCGGATATTACCGGCGTGTTGGGTGAGCAGAACATTGAAGCCCCCACCGGTTCGCTGGGCGAGAGTTCGAATAATGTCTTCCAGTTCACCATGAAATATCGCGGACGCTTGAAGAGTGTAGAAGAATTCCAGAATACCGTTGTCCGTTCGCGCGAAGATGGTTCCATTCTTCGCCTGAAAGATGTGGCAGATGTGGAACTGGGCACTATGACTTATAGCTTCCGTAGTGAAATGGATAGTAAGCCTGCCGTTCTCTACATGATATTCCAGACGGCAGGCTCCAATGCTACTGCTGTCAATAAAGAGATTACCGCCCAGATAGAGCGGATGGAGAAGAACCTCCCGGAAGGAACTGAGTTCGTCACGATGATGAGTTCGAACGATTTCCTCTTCGCTTCCATACACAATGTGGTGGAGACGCTGGTTATTGCCATCATCTTGGTAATCCTGGTGGTATACTTCTTCTTACAGGATTTCAAGAGTACGCTTATCCC